>JBGUBD010000018.1 GCA_041821185.1 Phycisphaerales bacterium AB-hyl4
CTCCGTCTTGTCCACCGGCACCGACTCACCTGTGATCGGCGACTGGTCAACGCTGGACTCACCGCTAATCACCACTGCATCGGCGGGCACCTGTTCATCGGCGGCAATGCGGATGTGGTCGCCCACCGCCAGTTGCTCCACTGGCACGAGTTGCTCGCCCGCGCCTTCAAGGCGCAAAGCCGTCTGGGGTGCGAGTTTCGTCAACGCACGGATCGCCCGCCTTGCCCGGCCGATGGCCAGTTGTTCACCCGATTCTCCCAGTGAGAACAGAAGCAACAGCAGGGCGCCTTCCTCGTAATGCCCCAGCACCGCGGCGCCCACGGCGGCGGTGAACATCAGCACGTCAATATCCAGCGAACGCCGCCACAACGCCTCGGCCGTCTCCATCGCGATCCGCCAGCCACACAACAGGTAAGCCGCGCCAACAAGGAGCAGCCGCAGCGGCTCCGGCCCATTGCCCAGGTAAATGGACGTCCCGAATGCCAGAAGCACGCCACCCACGACGGCCGTACTCAACTGCGGATACGCGACGCCCAAATCCAGCACCCGGCGCACCGCCGACGGCCCGGCGGCGGACGCTGGCTGATCGCTCAGCGCGATGCCCATGTCCGCCAGTCGCTGCTAAACTGAACGCAACGACGTCAATCCCACGTCGGCATGCAGTGTGACTTCCGAGCGGGCAAACGATGCCTTGACCGCCGACACCGAGGCAAGCCCAGCCAGCGCCGTCTCGATCTGTCCCTCCTGCCGCGGCGATACCATGCCCTGCACCGGCAGGCGAAGATGCAATGCCCCGTCTGGAGCGATTGATCCATCGAGCAGGTCACGCAGTTGCGCAAGCGAGACATGCTCCGGACGGCAACGCAGGTCAAGGCGCCCCGCGACTGTCCCGTTTCCATTCACCCACTGCGCAGCGTGAACGCCAGGCAGCCGCGTCAAGCGCTGCTGAACATGCGGCCAAGTGCCCGGATCACTCAGGGAATCGCGGGCATCGGGAAACAGGATTTCAATATGACTCACGGTTGAAGGCAATCCACATACTTACCTGGCACCACTGCGGCATCAGGATGATATGAGGAATCGTATCGCCGACGGCGGTTGATGTGACTGCGAACGGTCCTCAACTGGCAAATAGGACTGATTCGCAGTTTCCGGATGGTATGGCGGCGCGGCAGTCGGCACAGTTACCGCCGCTGGTAGCTTTCGGGCAGCGGTGTCGGGCGACGCTCCCGGTCGGGGCCAATCTCGACAAACTCGGACACCGCGGCGTGGGCGTGTTGTCGGATCAGCAGCACGATCTGCGGGGCGTCCGACGTCTGTCGAACGCGTACCCCGCCGGGGACGTCTTCAATCTGCATGTTGACTCTGGCATGATGCTCGAACAACTCACGGAACAGCGGATCGCCGCGGCGCATGGGCTGGCCCGAAGCAAGGCGGTCTTTCATCTGTCGTACATGCAATCCTCGTTCCCGCGTTCCCGTCGTCGCTCGCCATGCGGGCCATGCCCGTCGCGGCACGGCTGGCGGTTCTCGGCGTTGGGGCCCTGGCCGTCCCGGCGGCGCTGCCGGTCACCACCGGCGTAGGATTCAGGCTGAGCCTGCTCTACCGTCAGGGCCGGCTCGTCCACATCCACCATCTGGACCGCGGCGCCGGCAGGTATCGCCATCCATCCGGCGACGCCAATGGCCGCCACAACCAACCCGATTCGCAGCGTTTCGAACATCTCGAATCTCCTTCACAGTTGACCGATTAGCCGAGCGTCCCAAACACCGCGGCCTCGACTCCGGAGTATCGGCCTGCACTGATTGAACGTTTGTGAAGGGCCCTGACCTGCGGCGAAATATAAAAAGACAATCGGGCCCAATGAACTATAATAGGTGTCGGGCACGTTCTCCCCGTAGCGAACGGTTCCCCCAACGGTGCGGAGTCGCTCGATGTGACCGTCACTGATTTACGTACCGACGCGGAACTGATGGCCTGCTTGGGACACGGCGGGGTGGTCTGTCTCGGTGAGTTGTTGCAGCGTCATCAGGAACGGGTCCGTCGACTCGCGTATCGGCTGCTGGGCCGATGGGACCTGGCCGACGATGTGACGCAGGACGCGTTTTTGCGGGTGCGGTGTGCGGCCGGTCGCTATCGGCCGGAGGCGCGGTTCACCACCTGGCTGCATCGCGTGGTGGTCAACCTCTGCCACGACGTGCAGCGGCGCGAGCAGCGCCAGCCGGGGCCGTTGCCGCTGGTGGAGCCGGGTGTCGACGACGATCCGGGCATGAAAATGGAATCGAGCGAATCCGCCCAGCGCATCGCCGCGGCGGTGTGGCGGTTGCCCGAACGCCAACGGACTGTGCTGGTGCTGCATCGCTACGAAGGGCTGTCGCATCAGCAGGTCGCGGCGGTGACCGGCTGGAGCGCGTCGGCCGGCGAGTCGCTGCTCGTGCGGGCCTATGCCCGCCTGCGTGAGGAACTAGCGGATTTGCAGAATGCTTAACAGGGCGACCGCAGGTCAAGCCGCATTGCCGCGTTTCACTTACGGGGAAGATATGTGCCGCGGAAGGCATTGCCATGAGCACGACCCGAGGGAAAGCTGGACGCGACTTCAACTGGCGTGCGTTGATCACTTTCGTCACCACCGTGTCGTTTTTGATCATGGCCCTGTCGGGCGCGATGCTCTATGTCGCCCCACGAGGTCGGGTGGCCAACTGGACGAACTGGTCGCTGCTGGGGCTCGAAAAGGAGCAGTGGGCGGATCTCCACATGACGGCGGCGCTGCTGATGCTCGTCGCGCTCAGCTTCCACCTTTACTTCAACTGGAAGCCGTTGTGCCACTACCTCAAGAACAAGACAACCGCTCACGGCATGCGATTGCGGGAACTGGCGGTGGCGTGTGCCGTGGGACTGGTGGTGGCCGCCGGCACGCTGGCCGACGTGCCCCCGTTCAGCACGGTGCTGATGGTCAACGAGCGGATCAAGGACGCGTGGGAGCCCACGGCCGGTGCGATCGGCCGAGCCCCGTCGACCTATGTGCAGGAGCGCAGCGTTCGCGAGTTCGCCGACCGGATAGGGCTGTCGCTGGAGCAGATGTCTGCGGCGTTGAAGGCCCATGGCATTGAAATCGACGATGCGGACGTGCCCATTGATGCGCTGGCGCGACGGCATGGCGTATCCCTGCAGCAGATCTACGAAGCCGTGCATGCGGAAGGCGGACAAGCTGGACCGGTCCGTGTTGGTGGTGCGAATCGAGAAGTACGCGGCGGCGGTGGAGGGCAGTTTGGGCGCATAACATTGGGTGAGCTTTGTCGGCACGAGGCCGTGCCTCTCGCCGAGGCGGTGCAGTCATTGACCGACGAAGGCATCGAAGCGACCGAGGCGAGCCGACTTCGTGAGCTGGCGGACCGGCTCGGCATGACCCCGCGTGAACTGGCGGATTGGCTCACGCGCGGCCGTTGATGGCGTACCATCGCCGAGCAAAGTGTCCGACTGCTGCCCCGAGTAATGGCACGTGCTCAGCGCGTGCGCCGGAAAAATGTTTTCTTCAAGCACAAGGGTATGACGATGACCGCTTCAACCATTGAGCCACAACAGGTGCATCAGGCAATTGAAAACAAGGAGCCGGCCCGGCTGATCGACGTCCGGACACCGGGCGAATACGCTTCCGAGCACGTCGAGCAGGCGGAGTCGATGCCGCTGGACCAGTTGGATCCGGAGGCGCTGAAGGCAGACAACGGCGCGCCCCTCTACCTGTTCTGCCGCACGGGGAATCGCGCGGCGCAAGCCTCTGAGAAGTTGACGGCCGCGGGACTCGCCGACGTGCGCGTCGTCGAGGGCGGCCTCGAGGGATGGAAGCAGGCCGGGCTGCCGGTGAAGCGAGGCAAGGGCGTGATCTCCCTGGAGCGGCAGGTGCGCATCGGTGCCGGCGCACTGGTGCTCATCGGCGTGCTGCTCGGCTGGTTTGTGCATCCCGGGCTGCATGCCATCGCCCTGTTCGTCGGCGGCGGGCTGATGTTCGCAGGCATCACGGACTGGTGCGGCATGGCAATGGTGCTGGCGAAGCTGCCGTGGAACCGACGCGGAACGAAGCCCGATCGTGGGGCCGGCGGCGACGGCGGCGGCGCAACATGCTCAACGTGATGGGCAAGGTCCGCATCAGGACGAGCCGGCGAGTCAAGTGGTCACGGCACGACCGACAGCAACAGAGCAGATGGAGACAAACCATGCTCTTTCGACAATTCTTCGATCCCAAACTCGCTCAATATGCCTACCTCGTCGGCTGCCAGCGCACGGGTGAGGCGCTGATCATCGACCCGGAGCGGGACATCGATCAATATATCGTGGCCGCGGAGGCTGAGGGGCTGCACATCACCGCCGTGGCGGAGACGCATATTCACGCCGACTTTCTCTCGGGCACCAGGGAGCTTGCCGAGCGCCTCGGCGTGAGGGTGTACCTTTCGGACGAGGGCGGTGAAGCGTGGGCCAGCGACTGGGCGCGCAACGGCTCGTACGACGCCCGGTTCCTCAAGGATGGCGACACGTTCGAGGTCGGCGGCATCGAGGTGCGGGCGATTCACACACCCGGACACACGCCTGAGCACCTGAGCTACGCCATCACCGACCGCGGTTCGGGCGCGTCCTCGCCAATGGGCGTGGCGACGGGGGATTTCGTGTTCGTCGGCGATGTCGGTCGGCCCGACCTGCTCGAACAGGCAGCGGGCATGGCCGGGGTTCAGGAGCCGGCGGCGCGGCAGCTCTTTGCGTCACTCCAGCGATTTAAAGAACTGGACGATCACGTGCAGGTCTGGCCCGCGCACGGGGCCGGCTCGACCTGCGGCAAGAACCTCGGCGCAGTGCCGCAGACCACGGTCGGCTACGAAAAGCGGTACAACGCAGCGTGGGACGCAGCGACCCGGGGCGAGGATGCGTTCGTGCACGCCATGCTCGCTGGTCAGCCCGAGCCGCAGACGTACTTCGCCCGAATGAAGCGCGACAACAACCACGGTGTGCCGCTGCTCGATGGCTTGCCCAACCCGTCAGCCCTGACGGCGGCCGGGCTGCGTGAGCGGGTGGATGAAGGGCAAGCCCTGGTGATCGACACGCGGCTCGACCGATCGGCCTTCATGGCCGAGCACATCGCCGGCTCACTCTACGCTCCGATCAACCGCAGCTTCAGCATGACGGTGGGCTCTCTGATCGAGGATGAATCGACGCCCATTTTGCTGATCATCGAGACCGACCGCGTGAAGGAGGCGGTGCGCGATCTCGTGCGCATCGGCTATGACACCATCGTCGGCTTCGCCACCGCGGAAACACTCGCGCGCTATTTTGGGCAGGGTGGCTCTCGCCACGCCATCGAATGCATTACATTCGCCGAGGTGGCGAAGATGCAGGGCCGGGACGATGTGGCTGTGGTGGATGTACGCTTTCGGTCGGAATTTGATGCGGGTCATGTTCCCTGTGCCGTGCATGCGTCATACACGCGTCTACCGTCCTATGCCCGCGAGCGCATCCCACGCGACAAGACGTTGCTGGTCCACTGTGTCAGCGGCGGCCGTTCCGCCGCGGCGGTGGCCTACCTCGCCCGCGAAGGATTCGAGGTCAAACTCGTCGATGATGTGCTCAGTGCCTACGCGAAGGAAGGCGAGCTTCAGGTAGAGGGCGCTTCGCGAGCGGCCTGAACGTGAGGACCCGCCTTCGATTGTGATTCCCGCACGCGTGAAGGTGCCTCATGTTCCGTCGATGGCTTCCCAGTGTGGGTCAGCTCGAAAGGTACGATCGCCATCAGTTGCGGGCGGACCTTTTAGCGGGTGTCACGGTGGGCGTCATGCTCATTCCGCAGGGAATGGCTTATGCGCTGATCGCAGGCGTGCCACCGATCTATAGCCTGTATGCATCGCTGGTGCCGTTGGTGGTGTACGCGCTGCTCGGCACGTCTCGGCATCTGGCGGTCGGACCGGTCGCACTCGTGTCTTTCCTTGTCGCAGCCGCGGTCGCACCGCTTGCCGACGGTGACCCGCACGCCGCGAGCGATGGTCGCGATGTTGAAAGACATTTTCGAAATGTGAAACGGGCGACGCTTGTCCAATAGAAAAACCCGCTCAATTGACGGATCACGGGAACCTTTCGATCGTCTCCCGGCGTTCGGAAAGATAAGTGGTCGGCGGAAGGACCGGCCCTCATTAAAGAAAGCACCTATCACCTGTGAAAGGACGAAGCAGTGAACAGGCAACACACAATCTGGACTGGAGCGGCAACATTGGGAACGGCGTTGGCCGTGATTCTGCTGGTCAACCCGGTAACATGGGCGCACTGCGATGGCCTCGACGGGCCGGTGGTGACAGATGCCCGGGTCGCCCTTGACGCAGGTGATGTCACGCCTGTGCTGAAGTGGATTCCAGAGACAGATGAGCAGGAAGTCCGCGAGGCGTTCGACCAGGCGCTGGTGGTACGCGAGCAGGGGCCGGAGGCAAGGGAACTGGCGGATCGCTACTTCTTCGAAACCCTCGTGCGCCTGCATCGGGCGTATGAAGGAGCCCCCTTCACCGGCCTGCTGCCCAGTGGGGCTGAAGTGTCGCCTGCGATTGCCAAGGCGGATGCCGCCTTGGAGCAAGGTGATGTGGACGATCTGGCCCGGCACATCGCTGCCGCGGTCGAGGCCAGTATTCGTGAGCAGTTTGCGGTCGCCAGCACCGCGAAAGCAGATAAGGACGCCAGCGTGGAGTCCGGGCGGGTATACGTGGACAAGTACGTCGAGTTCGTGCACTACGTGAAGCATCTGCATGAAGCGGTCGCCGGTCCCGGTGGGCATGGCCATGGTCACCAGGCCGCTGAGGTGGACGCGGGTGATACCCACCATGATCAGCACTGAGCGCACAATCCCGGCCGGGCTCAACGCCCGGGCATGCCGCGACAGCCCCTGCGCAGCATTGCCTGCGCAGGGGCTGTCACCAAGCAGCTTCTTGCCGCGCATCAGGGCCACGATTGACACCGGCCGAGCACCGCACGCGAAGCAATTGCGATCGGGTATAACCACGAGTATGGTTGAGCAGGGTCTATCTGACGAGCAGCGGGCACGCGCCCAGCAGGTGATTCGGCCGCACCTGCCGCTGCTGCTGCGAACCGCCGGCTACATGACGCGGCACGAGCAGGATGCGCAGGACCTCGTGCAGGATGCTGTGCTCAAAGCGATGAAGGCGATAGACCGATTCGAGCCCGGCACGGATGCACGGTCGTGGCTGCTGACGATCCTGCGGCGGGCGCACATCGACCGAGTGCGACAAGCTCAACGCCGGGGAACCGTACTCTCACTTGATGCGGCGGAGGCGTTCGATGTGGAAGACCCACAGGCGGACCGGCAGGGCGTCCACGACGAGCAGTGGCATACTCCCCAGCAACTGATGGAACGCTTTGAAGAGCAGCAGATCATTGAGGCCCTGCGGGGACTGCATGCGGAAATCCGCTGGACGCTGTTGCTGGTGGATGTGGAAGGGCTCGATCTGAGTGAAGCGGCCAGGGTGCTCGAGGTGCCCGTGGGGACCGTCAAGTCACGCACCCACAGAGGTCGGGGCATGCTGCGCGATCGGCTGTTTCAGTTTGCGTCAGAGCACGGCTGGATAGCGCAAGGAGACCACCATGCATCCTGAACAGCCCCGCGAAACCTTGCTTGACCGGTTGACCTGGCAGCGGCTGGCCCGGTTGCGATCGCGGCCGGTGGACACGTCGCAGCTCGAAAGCTGGTTTGACCAGCAGTGCGGCACTGCTGAGCAGGGTGTGGCGCACCAGCGGCGGCCCTGGTATCGTCCACTAGCGGCGATGGCGGCGGCCATCGGGCTGGCATTGTTGCTGGGCGTGGTGTTGACGCTGTTCTCCGGGGGGGCCGGGGGGCCGACCGTGGCTGAGCCGATGGATCTTGTCCGCCTGCACCATGTGACCTTGCGTGGCGAGCATGAGCTGGTGCCCGTGGATGATCTGGTGGAAGCAAACCGGACGCTTCGCGCGCATGCCTATGAAGGGCCGGCGCTGCCGGAGCATCTGGCGACGCCCGTGATCGGTTGTTGCGTGCACCTGCTGGGTGATCGGCCGATCGGCACCGCGCTGGTGCAGTGGGAAGGTCAGCCGGTGTCCATCATGACGGCTCGCACGAGCGAGGTGCATCCGCCACAGGGTCACGAAGTGCAACATGAAGGGCGAACCTACCGCGTGCAGCAGCACGAGGAGAGCCACGTCGTAATCCTGGCACAGAATGGCCAGTGGATTGGGGCCATCGGTGTTCATGACGCCGAGACGTTGGTCCGGTTGCTAGCGATGTATTGAGGCACGCGGCGGGACGGAGGCGACTGGGCATCATCTTTAAAGTGTGATGAATCCTGCTCTGTGGAGATACACACTTCGCACCACACCTCCCCATCACTGGACGCCTGCCACAATCGGGCTGGCCGGCCTTGCCGCAGCCCTGCTCCTTGGCCGTGCCGCCGGATGACGCTTGAAGCGAATTCACGGCCCAAGGGTCGCTTCACCCTCTCTGTGCACAACTCAGCGGCCGGCTAATCCAAAACCACCTGATTCACAGGTGTTCGTCAATACCAGTTCAACACCGCCCCGCTCGCGCCGAGGTTCCTCAACGGCACGAGGAACGATCATGAGCTCAAGCCTGGTGTCAGAGTTTGTACACGGGGATGCCGATGCTCAGCACGGCATCGGCATACTCCCGCGGAATTGGCAGGTGGCCGTGGATGTCGGCCTGTGCGAGAACTTGTGACTCAGTGCAGACCGATCACCTGCCCCTGATCGTCGATGTCAATGTTTGTGAACGCCGGCTTTGACGGCAGGCCGGGCATGGTCATCATCTCGCCGCAGAGCGGGTAAATGAATCCGGCCCCGACACTGGCACGAAGCTCGCGCACCGGCAATACGAAATCGGCGGGCACGTTCTTCAGCGCCGGATCGTGACTGATGCTCAGATGTGTCTTGGCCATGCAGATGGGCAGATCACCGAAGCCCAGCACCTCGAACCGGTCGAGCTGCTGGCGGGCCTTGTCCGAGAAGCTGATATCCGACGCCCCGTAGACGCGACGGGCGATGGTGCGGATCTTGTCGGCGATGGGCATTTCGAGCGGATACAAAAAGTCGAAGCGGTTGGGCTGCTCGCACGCGTCCATCACTGCCCGACCCAATGTCACCGCGCCGGCGCCGCCTTGGGCGTGATGCGTCGCTTCGACGGCATCGTGAGCGCCGGCGGCCAGGGCCCGCTCGCGCACCAGTTGCACCTCGGCGTCGGTGTCCTCGGTGAAGCGATTGATCGCTACCACTGCAGGGATACCCATCCGGCGGACGATACCGATGTGATGCGCCAGATTGGCGCAGCCGGCGTCGACCAGTTGCAGGTTCTCCCGGGTATAGGCGGGGTCGAGCGATCGCCCGGGTTTGACCGGGGGGCCGCCGCCGTGCATTTTCAGGGCCCGGACCGTCGTGACGACCACGGCCGCGTCGGGCGTGAGTCCCGAATAGCGGCACTTGATGTGGCAGAACTTTTCAAAGCCCAGGTCCGCAGCAAAGCCGGCCTCGGTGATCACGTAATCGGCCAGCTTCAGGGCGATGCGATCGGCGATGATGCTGCTGTTGCCGTGTGCGATGTTGCCGAATGGCCCGGCATGCACCAGCACTGGCGTGTTTTCGAGCGTCTGCATGAGGTTGGGCTTGATCGCGTCCTTCAGCAGTACGGTCATCGCCCCCGCCACCTTCAGATCCTCAGCGGTCACGGCCTGGCCGGCTCGGTCCTGCGCCACCACGATTCGCCCGAGCCGCTGGCGCATGTCGGCCAGGTCGGTGGCCAGGGCGAGCACGGCCATGACCTCGCTGGCGACAGTGATGTCGAAGCGGGTGGCGCGGCGCGTCTCGTGGTCGCGGCTGATCTCGATGTCGCGCAAGGCGCGGTCGTTGACATCAAGCACGCGATTCCAGGTGATGGTGTCCGGGTCGATGTCCAGGTGGGGCTGGCCGGTGATTTCGGTGAAACGTTCGCCGTAGTTGTGCTCGTGCATCATGCGGGCGTCGATGGCGGCGGCGAGCAGGTTGTTGGCGGCGGTGACCGCGTGAATGTCGCCTGTCAGATGCAGGTTGAAGTCTTCCATGGGCACGGCCTGGCTGTAGCCGCCGCCGGCCGCGCCGCCCTTGATGCCGAACGTGGGACCCATCGACGGCTGGCGGACGCAGGCGAAGGCGCGTTGGCCGAGGTGGGCACCCAAGGCTTGGCTGAGGCCGATCGTCGCCACCGTCTTGCCTTCGCCGAGCGGAGTTGGCGTAACGGCGGTGACGACGACATAGCGCCCGTTGGGCCGATCCGCCAACGCGTGCAGGGCGTCGAGGTTGACCTTCGCCTTGTAGCGGCCATAGTCTTCCAACCAGTCCGCGTGAATGCCCGCTTCCCTGGCGATCTCCCGGATGGGCTTGAGAGAGGCGGCCCGGGCGATATCGAGGTCACTGCTGACCGACTGCATTTCAGTTGGGAGCACGAGGCACCTCCAGGCAAGATGACGAAGCGTTTCGGGCGGATTCTGTGGCCGCCACGCCTTCAATGTTATAAGACAAATAAGTCTAAATATAAAATGCGGGGCGAGGAGGGCGACGTGCAACGGATGTGACGACTCTGCCCTCCCTGTGCACAACCCATCGCATTCTTTTCACGCGTTCGCTATCAGGCGTGACATCAAATCTCGCTTCAGCGTATGGTTCCACATCAGCCTGCCAGCCCGCCACTTGCCTGCGTTAGAATTTATGAAAATCCATGAGGAAGCTGCAGCAGCGGAGAGGTCAGAAAAAACAAGCCCTCGCAAGTTGCTACTCGCGAGGGCATGATGAGCGGCGGTGAACGGTTTCGGCCCCTCTACATCACGTTAGTAACTTGACGCTCTAACCCCCTCCTCCCCCGACCGTTCCCGCACGCGCACGTGAACTCAAATTCCCTGTCAATTGTTCCCTCCAACATCGCGTGAATCTGTCGCAGACGCTCGCGCGTCTTCTCGACCAACGTCCACACCTGTTCAGCGGTAGATATTCCTCAATCTTGTCATCCTGAAGCGGCACAGCAAGGTCCACCGTTGACAATGAATCAACCACACGTCAGGCCCACCTCGTGCGCCTCGACCTGGACCGCCTGGGTCTGCCCGGAAATGCGTCGGCTGACCAGACCCGTCGAGCCGGCATTGATGCACGTCTGGCCGATGAATCGATAGTACCGCATCCGGTGTCGGCCGGGCGGAAGCACGAGCGTTGCTTGCCATCGGCGGCCATGGACGCAATCCATGGGGATCCACCGGTAGGCGCCACCGTCGCAGTCGCTGGCAAGGACGATCCGATCCGCCATCGCGTCATCAACAAGGAAGGTCCAGGTTTCGCCCTCGTGTGTCATCGATCGCCTTGCTTTCTGCAATTTGTGCGCATTTACAGCGCTCGGTTTCAAACGTGAGCGCTACTTACGGCTTACGCATTCACCCGAGGGTAGCTCTCAACCGCACATGAGCATGCTGGTACCCCGCGTCGACCGCCGCTCGGTTTCGCCTGCCTCGTGCCGCAGCCGTTCAAGAGTCAGTGTCAGAACCATCACGAGTTGCTCAATCATCCCCTCATGGTCAGGGGGCAGCACCAGGTCCCCCGCATCCTCGATGAACAGCCAGTCGACCACGCGCAGGCGGACCGTCAGTTTCAACTGCTCCGTCGAATGGTCGGGTACGGAATCCAGCAGATGCACCAGTTCGGGAAGCAACCAGCGAAACGTACAACGATCCAGCCCGGCTGCCATGGCCGATTGGTCGAGCTCGCTCGCCAGTTCCGTCCAGATCTGGTCGAACAATGCCTCGGCTGTCGTCTCCCGTGTGGTATGTCGGACCATCACACGCCTCCAGCCGGTTGCTCACCCCACTTGTTCCGCCAACGACCTGCCGACGCTAACGATCCCCCTTCTGCGAGGCAGGTTCCGCCGCTTCCCTAATGGCTTTGAACCTTCAATATAGCATGCCTATTTTGCCGAACAAGAATAAACGGATAATTTGATCTTTTTTCGAGGTTTGCCTCGACGCGCCCCAAACCTGACGGGAAATGCAACACCTGCCGAAGCCTGATTGCAACATAGGCGGTGCCGACATGACAATCGACGGCGGTCCTGCAGTTGGATAATCTTGCTGTAGGGCGAAGCCATTTGTTTGAGACGGATCGCACGCCGAGCGCAATAATGAATCCACGACGTTTCTGGCTGCAACTGGTGACATGGGTGGGGGTCTACATCGCGCTGATCCTCGCGCCATTGGTGGTGGCCGGGCTGGGCACGCTGCCGCCGGCGCGCGGGTTCTGGATCGAGTTTGGCGTGGGGCTGGGCTTCGTCGGCCTGGCCATGCTGGGACTTCAGTTCGTGCTCACGGCCCGCTTCCGCCAGATCGCCGAGCCGTTCGGCACCGATGCGCTGCTTCAGTTTCATCGCCAGGCAGGCATCGTGTCCTACTGGTTCATTCTCGGCCACGTCATCGTGCTGCTGCTGGCCGACTTCGACAACCTCACTTTCTTCGACCCGCGCGTCAACGCCCCGCGGTCGGTCGCGCTGGTCACCGTCCTGATCCTCATGACCCTGCTGGTCGTGCTGACGCTCAAACGTGAGCGGGCTGGGTTGGTGTATGAATGGTGGCGGCTGACGCATGGCATCTTTGCCCTGTTGGTGGTGTTCATCGGCATGGCCCACATTCTGATGGTCGGCTATTACGTGGCCCCGCTGTGGAAGCAGGCGATCTGGGTGGTGCTGACGCTCGCGGCCATGGGCCTGCTCGTGTACGTACGTCTGGTCAAACCGCTGCAGGCACTAAAGCATCCCTACACGCTGGTGGACATCCGCCGGGAGGCGGAGCGGACCTGGACGCTCGACGTGAAACCGGCGGGACACGAGGGGCTTCGGTTCAAGGCGGGGCAGTTCGCGTGGATCACCTTTGGCGGCTCGCCGTTCTCGCTTGAGCAACACCCGTTTTCTTTCTCCTCCAGTGCCGCACGCAACGAAAGGTTGCAGTTTACGGTCAAGGAACTCGGTGATTTCACCTCTGAGATCCAACGGCTCGCGCCGGGCCAACGGCTGTATCTCGAAGGACCTTACGGCGCCTTCACGCTTGGTGAGGCTGGGAGCGATGGCGCTCTGTTCGTCGCCGGCGGCATCGGCATCACGCCGATCATGAGCATACTGCGCACGCTTCGCGATCAGCAGGACAGCCGATCGCATACCCTGATCTACGGTGCCAGGCGGCTGGAAGAGCTGGCGTTCCACGATGAAATCGAGCAGATGAAGGCGGCGTTGAATCTGCAGGTGATCTACGTGCTCGATGAGCCCTCCGAAGGTTGGGTTGGCGAGCAGGGTTACGTGACACGCGAACTGTTGGAGCGAGTGTGTCCGACGTCTTTGGCGGACGTGGAATATTTCGTATGTGGGCCCGAGCCCATGATGGACCTGGTTGAAACTACGTTCCGTCAATGGGGCGTGCCGCTTCGCACGCTTCACGCGGAGCGTTTCAACATAGCGTGAATTGCAGAACCGCGAGGAGCCGACCATGTGGCATGTTTACGTTCGCCGTCTCGTGATCGGCATCGCGGCCGTCGCGCTGCTCGGGGTTACCCTTTTTGCCGGCCTACGATCCTGGTGAGGTTGGTTATCGAATCGCAGGCCGAGAGGCGTCGCAAGGAGATGGACGATGACGATCATGCGCGTCGCCGGGGCTCAGGTTCACAACAAGGTTGGCGATATTGAGGGCAATCTGCGGCAGATGGCTGAGGCGATGCAGTGGGCCGAGCAGCATGAGGCTGATGTGCTGGTCGTGCCCGAGCTGGCGCTGACGGGTTACCCTTTGGCGGACCTGGTGCTTCACGAAGCGTTCATTGACGATGCGGACGCGGCGCTGGCATCGAGTCCTTTTTCACCGGCGCACCAGCCACCCATGGCGTACCCGTAGCTGCCCGTGAAGCCTTCATACACCAGCATCTGGTACAGCTCCTTCACCGGCTCCCACCGGCCATCGACATGACGCAGCACCTGCTGCTCCATCCACTGCCGGATCGTCACCGCGAACGGACGCACACCGACGCCTGCCGGCTGCGCCCCTCGATCGCCTCGGCTCGCACCTGCTTGAGCCGACAACGCAGCGTGCTCTCCGCCACGCCCAGCTGACGGGCGATCGTCCGGACCTTCTGCCCTTTGTCCTGCAGCAGCATCGCGCACCTCGCCTCGTCGCCGGTCAGCTTCGCCATCAGTCGCTCCTGCCGCCCGTCGACGTGACGGGGCTGGCAGGATCGTCCGGTATACGCTCATGCGATGCGCGAAACTGGGTGTCACTCAACAGAAGTGATAACGCGTCTTCCTACAGTCGTGGGCGAGGAGGAAGCATCTGATGGCCTGCGGGTGCGATCAGGTGAAGCACGTGGTGCAGGGCGCGGCGAAGCTCGTGCAGAGTGCCGCCGGCTTGGGCTTGGCTGACGAGGCGACGATTGAACAGTACCGCGTGATCCGCCAGGCGTGCCAGCACGCGGTGCCGTGCCAGGCGATCCGCCAGCTCTACGATATCGAGAAGCAGGCGAAGGAACGGGACGCCGAGGACGCCTTGGCACATGCGAATTAAGACGAGGGCTATTTCTGGGACGGATCACATCAAACCCTCATGTACGACGCGTCAACTTTGTGATGCGTCCGTCTTCGATCCATTCGACAATGTAGATGTTGCCCTCGGCATCGAAGCAGCCGCCGTGCGGGCTGTTGAACTTGCCCGGCACACGCATGTCGTGGGGCACGTTCGGCCAGCCGTGCTTGCCGACGATAGTACGCTGGTCGCCGATGTGGTCCGTCAGCGGTTCGTCGCGTTCGTTGTAGAGGTTGATGAATGCATGCAGATCAGGAATGAGCAGCGTGCCGTCGGCGTGCTGATCGAAGCAGCACGGATGTTGCTGATCGAAAGCTTTAATGAACGTGCCGTCGAGTGCGAACACCTGGACGCGGGCGTTGCCGCGGTCAGTCACGTAGAGCACAGGGGCGTCCGTGCCAGTGGCGGCGGGGCGTGTGCCGATCCACACGGCGTGGGGGCACTTGAACCGGCCCGCGCCGGTACTGCCGTCCAGCGTGTCGAGGTATTGGCCGGCCTTGTCGTAGCGGTGCACGAGGCCGGCGCCGTAGCCGTCGGCGACATAGACATCGCCATTAATTGGCGACTCGCTCGCCCAGGTCGGTGCATACTGGCTGCCGTCGGCGTAGGCCTTGTGATCGGGCCTGGCGATGCTCTGCACGGTTTCGCCGGTAAGGGTGGTCTTGACGACTTCGCCGGACTTCTGATCGGTGAGCCAGAAGAATTCCTCGCCGTCCGTTTGGACGAGTGTCAAACCATGAGCGCCGAGAAAGCGGTCGCTGGGCAATTCATTCCAGGTGCGGACGAAGCGGCCGTCAGCGTCGAAGGTCAGTACGCCATGCCGAGACTGGTTGAACACGTGCACGAAGCCCTGGCGATCGACGGCAACGCCGTGGGTGTAGCCGGTCTGGATGCCGTCGGGCAGCTTGGCCCATTGGCTGTCCCATGCGTAGGTGTCGGCGGCGAAGCTGAGTGTGGTGATCATGAACGGATCCTTTATCGAAATGAATTGTCACCAGTTCGTTTGGTTCAAGCATAGCTGGTCACCGCAGTGGAGGGGCGATCTCGAGCCGAACGATCAACAACAGGCTCGCATAATCGACTTTCAAAGCGAAAGGATAAGCCAGCATAGGTGCTTTGCAATTGACGCAGTCCCTGGGCAAGCATGTCCATGTCGTTGGCGGGCACGATCATTGAGGCTCCCATCTCCAGGAGCATTTGGCTGTGCTCGGGGCTGAAGCTCACCGTGCCCCACCGTTGGCCGGTGGCGGCAGCGGCTTCGGCGACGCGGGCGACTGCCCTATCCACTTTCGCGTGGCGCACCTGGCCAGGTACGCCGGTGAGGACGGAGTAGTCGCCGGGGCCGAAGAAAAGCAGATTCACGCCGGTCACGGTAGCGATCGCTTCAGCGCGATCGACTGCGGCCGGGCTTTCCAGTTGGATGGCGATGAACGTATTGGCGTTGGCTTCTTGCACGTAGCGATCCACCGGCATGGAGCCGTAGGGCATGTCTGGTCCACCACCGCCCAGGCCGCGTTCGCCCAAAGGCGCGAATTTGCTCCATCTCACCACGTGCTCGGCCTCGGCTTCATCGTCACAGCGCGGATACATGATGCCGTTCGCGCCCGCTTCGAGCAGCCGACCGAGTCGCATGAATTCCCCCTTGGCCGGCCGGGCCATGATGTCGCTGACGCCCAACCGGGCCGCCCGCATCAGGCTCTCGGCCGTCTGCACGCTGTGAGCATGATGCTCCAGATCCATCCAGATCAGATCAAAGCCCATCAGCGACACCAACTCGTAGACGCTGGCATCGGTCGAGTGCACCGCCACGCCCAGGCATGGCTCATCTTGCGCCCACTTGTCAAGAACCCTGCTGCGTCGCATCGTCATTGCTCCGGTAAACATGCCCAGCGTTCATGGCGCGATCAGGTCGCGGCGCCACCCATGGCATACTGCTGCTTGAGCTCGGGATCTTCCAGCGCATGCTCAGCCCGAAAGACCATCAGCAACCCGCAACGCGGCTGATCCGTCGTGTTGGGGGCACTGTAGTGAATGCTCTGGCAGTGATGAATCAGCGCATCACCCGGATCCAGCGTGCCCACGAACGGGTCACTGTCGTCATAAGGGGCGTCCAAGCCCATCGAGTTGCCCGCCACCCCCGAGGGCTTGTGCGGCAGCATGCCGAGCTTGTGCGAACCCCGCACGTATGACACTGGCCCGTTAGCCAGCGTTACCGCGTCCACCGCCAGCCACACCGTCAGCACATCCGGCGGCGTACGGCAGAAGTAGGCGTTGTCCTGGTGCGCCGGCACGCCTGAGCCGGTCTTCGCAGGTTTGTTGAACGTCTCGACCGCCATCAGCACGGGGTCGCCTTGAACCAACTCCAGGACAAGCCCCAGCAGTTGCTCATCGCCGGCGAGGTCATTGAAAAACGCATCGTGCTTCTCCATCCGCCAGAGGTTGCGCACGCTCACGCCGTCTTTCTCGAAGGTGACGTCCGACGCGGGCAGTGACGGGGCGATCTGTGTGCTGTAGCGATCCAGCGCCTGGCGGATCTTCGCCATCCGCGAGGCGTCAAACAGCTTCCGTACGCGGATGACGCCTTCCGCCTGATACGTGTCGACGAGTTTCTGGCGATCCTGTGGCATAATGCATCCTTGTCTAAGAGTACTGGAGTTTCTAAACAAGTCGGCCATTATTGCTTAAATTGATGCCTTGCCTATTGTCATTTCCTGTGGTTTATTGTCATATGGTGGGTATGATTCGCTTTCTTGATCACGGTTGGGGTACGTTGACCACCCGTCGGCCGATTCCGCCGTGCCGATGGGACCGATTCGATCTGCTGTGCGTGCATGGCGGGCAGTTGCAGTTGCGTTTCGAGCATCAGGCAACGCTGCGCCTCGGAACTGGTACGGGCGTACTGATCTACCCGCACACACGGTTCGAGGGTGAGCCGCTGGAACCGCGCTGCCGAATCTCCGTGCAGCATTTTGCGATCGACGATTCCGCCGAGGAACTGCCGGGCGTGTTGCAGCGGCTGGTCAATCGTCGCAATGGGTACGAGCCCGTGCAACTGCGCCCACACCGGCGCGTGCGGGGCGACATCCAACGGGCCCTGGCGCTGGCGTTCGAGCCGCAGACGCAGGCGGTGCATGACATGCGCGTGGCGTGGTTGACGTTGATCCTTGGTCAGTTGGACACGGTTGAATCGAATGCTCTGCCCGCTCAGCCCGAGGCGTGGGACGCGCTGGACGGCTGGCTGCGTCAGCACGTCACCGAGCCGATCACTGTCGACGCCATGGCGCGGCAACTGGACCTCAGCCCGAGCCATTTCAGTCATCGTTTCCGCGCGGTATTTGGCGTCTCGCCCGGCCGACATATGCAACGCCTGCGACTGCAGGAAGCTCAGCGACTGCTGCGCGAAACGGCGTTACCGATTAAAGCGATTGCTCAGAAGCTGTACTACGCGGACCTGGCCAACTTTTACCGCGCCTTTCGCAAAGCCGTCGGCATCACGCCGGCACGGTATCGGCAAAGGCATACGCTGCGGGGGTAGGAGCATACGCCATCGCTGGTGGATCTACGACGCCAATGCTGCCGACAGGTCACCGGACAGGGTATGTGGATTCATTTCCCAGGGATCTGCGTCCAGGTCATGTCGTTCGACGAAAGTATTGCCTCGTACGCTGTATTCGATGAACTTGTGATTCGTCATCACGGCGGCGCGCTGATGCTTGCTGTAGAAGGTTTCGATGAGGTCCCGAAGATTCGCTTTGGGGTCAACGATGCTTGGCCATAGTGAGCGGAAGTAGCCCGATGAAGATGTTTCGCATCGTCCTGCCTCGATCAGGGTAGGGTGAAGATCGTGTTGGTAACACAAGGTCGAACGCTGCTGGCCGGTTGGAACACCCGGGCCTGCGAGAATCAGAGGTACACGGATGCTATGTTCGTAAAGATTCTGCTTGCCCATCAACCCGTGTTGTCCCACGGCCAAGCCGTGGTCCGATGTGTGGATCACGAGTGTGTCCTGCTCCAAGCCCAGTTCACGTAACGCGCCGTGGATTCGGCCGATGCCGTGATCCATGTGTTCCACCATCGCATAGTAGTTGGCCAACTCGTGGTGCGTCTGACGTGGATCGCGAGGCATGGAAGTCAACATTTCATCGCGGATTCGCAAGGCGCCGTTGTCAAAGCGGTGCCTGGGTTGGAAATTGGGAGGCAGCTCGATTGCGTCGACGGGATAGCGTTCATGCCATTGAGCGTGTGTCTGGCGCGGATCGTGCGGGGCGGTGAAAGCAATATGAAGAAAGAACGGTCGTGTGCCGAACGCCCCGTCTGCGTAAGATTCGAGAAATGCTTCGGCTTCTGTGGCGAACACATCCGTGCCGTGGCAACCGTGCTCAGTTCGAGGCGTCAGACGCTTGCTATCCCAATCGGCCAGTGGCAAGTGGAAATGGTCGTCCATTCCACCAAAGAAGATCGCCTTGCCGGTTGTAAAGCTATCTCGGAAGCTTCTTTCGTGGTTATGCCACTTACCGATGTGATGAGTGTGATATCCCGCAGACTGAAGCGATTGACCAAGAATGGCGTCAGGTTGTTTATGCAAATGCTCAGGAACATAGCCCTCCGGCATCATGTCTGGAGGAATCGCGTTTGGATTGCAGCCGGTGTGCAGTAAGGCTCGGCTGGGCATACAGACGGCCGGTACCGCCGAACCCGCATGATACGCCCGCGTGAAACGAATACCTCGTGCCGCGAGTGCATCCAGATGGGGTGTCCGAACTGCATCGGCTGTCGCATCGTCGCAACATCCCATAGCCGCATGCCGTTGGTCGTCAGCAACGGTCAATAATATGTTCACAGCCATACCCTCAGCATTTGGTTATTCGACTTCACGGTCAAGCACGGTTAATTCAATCACGACTGATTGATCATTGGGGTCTATGGCAGCTTTAAATATGGCGGGGCGGTCGGACCTGTCATGGATTTCCGTTGTTTCTTAAACGCTTGTCACACGGCGTCCAGTGCGGCGGCAACCCCCATGCCTCCGCCGACGCACAGGGTTGCCAGGCCGTGCCGGGCCCGCCCCGCTGCGAGACGGTGACACAGGTGCGCAACGAGCCGGGCGCCGCTGGCGCCGATGGGGTGGCCCATCGCGATGGCGCCGCCACTTGCGTTCACGTGCGGCGCGTTAGGGGCGAGGTTCATTTCATTCAGGCAGGCGAGCGTCTGCGCGGCGAAGGCTTCGTTGAGTTCGATGCTGTCGAAGCGACTGAGGTTCCAGCCGTGACGGTCGCACAGCTGACGCGTGGCGTGTACGGGTCCGAGCCCCATGCGCTGCGGGTCACAGCCGACGCTGGTCCAGCCGACGAGTCGGGCCAGGGGCTGCCAGCCATGCCCCTGGGCAGTTGTGTCATCGCAGACCAACAGCATGGCGGCACCGTCGTTGATGCCCGCCGCATTGCCTGCCGTTACACTGCCGTCTGCCCGAAAGGCAGGCTTCAACTGGGCCAAAGCCTGCGCGGTCGTGTCGGCGCGCGGGTGCTCGTCGTGCGCCAGGCCAGCGACGCTGACCCGTTCGTTCGCAAAGACGTCTTCCTGGTGCGCCTGCTGGTAGCGCGACTGGCTTTGCACGGCAAACGCATCCTGCTGCTCGCGCGAGAGCTTGTATTCGTCGGCCAGTCGTTCGGTGTTGAGGCCCATGTGTTCATCATCAAAGCTGTCGACCAGCCCGTCGCGTAATAAGCAGTCCACGAGCACGCCGTCGCCCAGTTTGTAACCCCGCCGGGCACGGTCGAGCAGGTACGGGGCATTGGACATCGATTCCGTGCCGCCGCACAGCACCGCACCAGCTTCGCCGGCACGCACGGCCTGAGCGGCGAGCATTACGGCCTGCAGGCCCGAGGCGCACATCATGTTGACTGTGAACGCGGGCTTGTCGATCGGTATGTTCAGCTTCACACCGATCTGCCGGGCGATGTTCATGCCCTGTCCCGCGGCGAGCACATTGCCCACAATCACCTGATCGATGTGGGCAGGGTCGATCCCCTCCAGCGTCGCTCGGCCGGCGGCAACCGCGAGGTCGACCGCCGACTGTTTCGCGAGCGAGCCGAGGAATCGGCCCTGGACCGTGCGTTTCGCAGCAACAATAACAATGCTTGGCATGGATCAGACCTCTTCTGTCGTGGCTTGCCGCAGGGGGCAAAAGGGTTCGAACACGTGGGCAGGCATCGGCTTCACATTGCGGACGATGGGCATAAAGGCCATCTGGGCGCACACGTCGCGGTCCAGATTTATGCCGGGCGCGAGTTCGATCAGTTCAAGTCCCACGTCGATCAGGCGAAACACGGCCCGCTCAGTGACAAACAGCACTTCCTGTCCCACCTCGCGCGAACGACGGGCGCTGAACGAAAGCTGCTCGACATCCTCCACGAACTTCGGACACCGGCCTTCGCGAACAATGCGCAACTGCCCGTCGACCACGTCCACCTCCAGTCCGCCAGCGGTGAACGTGCCGCAAAACACGAGACGGCGGGCGGTCTGCGTGATGTTCGCAAAGCCGCCGATGCCCGCCAGGCGCGTGCCAAAGCGTGACACATTCACATTGCCGTGGCGATCGATCTGCGCCGCTCCCAGCGCCGCAAAGTCGAGCGCCCGGCCATCGTACAGGTCGAACTGGGCCGGCTGGTCGATGATGGCCTGCGGGTAAACGGACGCACCAAAACTCAAACCGCCCGCCGGCATGCCGCCGATCGGGCCACTCTCAACGGTGAGCGTAAAGCGATCAAGCCAGCCGCGCTCGGCCGCGATGCGCGCGATGCCTTCGGGCATGCCGATTCCCAGGTTCGCAATCGCCCCGGCGGGCACTTCATTGCAGGCGCGGGCGGCGATGATCCGTCGCGCCCCGGCCTCCAGGGGTTCAAGTTCGCTGCCATCATCCGTCAGCGGGGCGGGCGATACATAGGCGCGATTGAATGGCTCGGCGAACGTCTGCTCATGCTCCTCCGGCCGCGCCTGCACAACGGCGTCGACCAGCACGCCCGGCACGGCAACCTGGTGCGGCGGTGCGGGGGCATCGAGCCGCTTCGCCACCTGGGCGATGACGCGCCCGCCGCTGTTGTGCACCGCCTGGGCGATGGCGAGCCCTTCGCCGATGATGACTTCCTCGTTCATCAACAGGTTGCCGTGCGGGTCGGCGACGCTGGCGCGGATGAGTCCTACGTGGATGGGAAACGCCTTGTACCAAAGCCACGTGCGATCGCCGAGTGTCACCCGCTCGACCGCGCCGGGGGCGGTGCGGTCGTTGAGTCGGCCGCCCTGGTGGATCGGGTCCATAAACGTGTCGAGGCCGACGTGCGTGATGCAGCCCGGTCGGCCGGCGGCAATGTCGCGGAATAGCTGACAGATCACGCCTTGGGGAAAGTTGTAGGCCTCGATCTTGTTTGCCAGCGCGAGTTGCCCGAGCCGGGGCGCTAAGCCCCAGTGTCCGCCGACGACGCGCCGCACCAGGCCTTCGTGTCCGAGGTGATTCAGCCCGCGCTGCTTGCCGTCGCCTTGGCCGGCGGCATAAACGAGCGTGAGATCGCGCGGCTGACCGGTCGCCAGAAAGCGCCGTTCGAGGGCGGCGGTGAGGCCTTCGGGGTGCGTGGCCCCGACAAAGCCGCCACACGCGATGGTCTGATCGTCGGCGATGAGGGCGATGGCTTCATCGGCGGTACAGCGGGTGTGATCGCGTCGCACGCGGGCCTCCTTGAAACGGTTGATGCATCAGCCCCACCAACCGCCGTTGACGTGAAGCGTCTGGCCGGTGATGTAGCTCGCCAGATCGCTGCACAGGAAGGCGATGGTGTTGGCAATATCGTCCGGTTCGCCGAAACGGCGCAGGGGCACCTGGTTGATCATCTGCTGACGCACTTCCTCGGGAATGCTCTTGCCCATCGCGGTGAGCACGACGCCCGGCGCCACAGCGTTGACGGTGATCTGGCGGCTGGCCAGTTCCCGGCTGAGCACGCGCGTCATGGCGGCGACGCCGGCTTTGGCGGCCGCGTAATTGCTCTGGCCGAAGAACCCGACCGCTGCAGCGATTGAGGCGATGCTGACGATCCGCCCGCCCTCTTCCATACGATCGATCACTGCCTTGCAGGCCCGGAACACGCCGGTGAGGTTGGTGTCGATCACCGTCTGCCATTCGTCTTCGCTCATCTTCCGGAGAGTGCGGTCACGCAGAATGGCTGCGTTGTTCACGAGGATGTGCAGCGACCCGAAATGACGCTGCGCCTGCTCCGCGAGCTGCTCGAGTTGCCCGAGGTCGCGCACGTCGGCCGGCAGGGCGAGCGCCCGGTCGTCGCCCAGCTCGGCCACGAGACGGTCCGCGTCCTGCTTCGACTGGCCTGCCACGTCAGGAAAGTAATTCACGACCACATTTGCGCCGGCCTGATGCAGTCGGCGACTTGTCGCGGCGCCGAGCCCCTGGCTGGCGCCGGTGATGATGGCGGTCTGGTTAGACAGGTCAAGCGGGATCATGGTCGACTCCTGGAGGGGGCAGAGGGGGCGGCACTGTGATGGGCGGCCGCTTCGTCCTGGATAAAGAGGCACAGAAAGCGGGCCGGCGTTTTGCTGACCACGCGCGTGGTGTGGACCTGCCGGGGGTTGAAATAAAGTGCGTCGCCCGGCCGAAGCACCAGTTCGTCGTTGCCAACGGTAAACGCCAGTCGGCCGGCGAGCATGTAGATGAACTCCTGCCCGCCGTGGCGAAACTCACCGACCGGATCGCCCGGCTGAATGGTCAGCAGGAACGGCTCGGCCCGCTTGCGAGGCATCTCCGGCGCCAGCGCCTCATAGGCGTAGCCGAACCGCGAGCCATCGCGCGTGATGATCGGGCCCGCGCCCTTGCGCGTCAGCACATACGGCGGATCGACACCCGGCTCACTGAAAAACTCGGCCAGGGGTAGGTGTAATGCCTCGGCAATGCGCAGCAGCGTGGAGATCGGCGCGGAGACCTGCCCCGTTTCAATCTTGGATAACGTGCTCTTGGACAGGTCGGCTTCCGCCGCCAGGGCAGTGAGGGTCAGTCCCGCGTGTTCGCGGAGGGTTCGAATGTTGCTGCCGATGATCCGTTCGTCCATAAGAAACAATGTATCAGGAGAAGACACAAGGGGGAAGAGCCTCGACGACTACGAGGAGATGCTGGCTGAACGCTGGTTCGGTCGATCAGATGCTGATTGTGACTTATCCGGGTGCCTGTCCCAGGCTGATTGAGCGGTTCCGTGAAGCGGACGATCCTGAGTTTGTGAAAAGAGCAACAAGGGAGTTTCATTTTGTCGACAAAAACAGTACTATTTGACCGTTAATATGAAACAGTCATTACAACGTGAGCAGGCTTACCGTCATCTACGATCGCTGTTGCCGCATAGCGGGGCAACGGTCAATTTCTGTGGATGAACCCATGATCAGGCGGCGGCTTGTTTCTCTCCATCAGTGAAAAGGATGCCGGCGATCACGTCGCCGATCAACTCGTGACCGTTCAGTCGACGGAAGCGCTTCTCCGCCGACTCGGCCAGTTAGAAGACCATCGTGAGCGTGGCGACGAGTACCCTGGCGGAGGATGGCGGTGAGCGGATCGTCGCTGGCGGGATCGGGCGACGTTGGAAACGCAAACGATTCGGTGGTAGCGTCTGTCATGGTGGCGTACTCCTGCCCGTGTCGGGCCTTGTGGATGCTTGCAACACATCCAAGGTACGCCGCCTTTTTCATTTCCTCATCCACAGCTTTTCGTTATAGCCCCGCATGGCGGGATGCGGCCGGGCATTCGGCTGGGCGAGGCAGAGTGGGCCGAGCGGCTGTCGGTACATCGTGGCGCGTTGCGGGAAGCCTTGGTGTTGCTGGCGCATGAGGGCCTGCTGACGCCGGGAGCCCGCGGGGCGGTTATTTCGTGCCGGTCCTTGAGCAGGCGGACCTAGCCGAAGTGATGGAACTGCGCCTGACGCTGGAGCTTCGCGCGTTGCGTCGGTTGGCGCGGTCGGATAAAGCAACTTCTTTTCTGTAAATCGCCGTTCCTAGGGCGGGTCATCAGGCTTCCATGGTGAGGTAGGCGCGGGCGGTTTCCCAATCGTCGCTGATCTTACTGAGCACGGCGGAGGCCAGTCGCAACAGGGACGCCTCGTTGGGGAACAGCGTGGCAACGCGGGTTCGACGCAGGATCTCCTTGTTCAGGCGTTCGAGGCTGTTGGTGGTGCGCAGGCGTTTACGATGGCCCGCACCGCCTCAGCCGCGGCGGCGACGGTGCAACGCTCGTGCGTCACCAGGCGAGCCGCCTGCTGCTTGAACGCGTCGGTATATCGACGACGCGACGGCGCAATCGACTGCTGATCATCGGGGATGCGGGGGATGGATTGACTCATTGCGGACTCCATTGTGCCGGGCATCTTCCCGGCTCCCCCCGGATCCGCCAGTCGTGGGCCAACGCAGCTCAACTCCACCGACAGCGGTATGGCCTGCCAGCAGACTATTTGCGCGCCATACCGCCGGATCCGTCAGCCGCGGAGGTAGAAGAGGCCAAGGCCGCTATGAAGCGGCTCACAGTCGGTTGTGCAATTGTGGACCTGTGTCATTACCAAACCCGCCAGAACCAAACCCGCCAGAAGAACTGACCTGCGAATCAGACAAAGGTATCACAGATCCGCCTCGCGTTGCACCTGATGAACTATCTCATACACGTGCCTTTGATAAGGCTCAAAATTGTCTTTCAGCAATCCGCCTTCAACTTGCAACGTTCTGTCTTCGAACAATACATTCACCGATCGTATCTCGCCCAAATCGGACAGATCAATGGCCGCGCCGATTGCTTCGGCACGGATGTTAACGGCCATCACGTACGTTTTGCCTTGGTGCCTTCGCGCTGTAGACAGAATTGTTGAAGGATACACGCCATAATTGTCAATTGTGTCGCCCGAAAAGATGATTGGCGTCAACTGCTGTATCTCTTCGTTGAGCTGTTTATACGCATACCAGTGCTGACGACCAATTACCTGGCCGTAGAAGTACTTCAGGCCGCTAACACCCTTGATGACATTCGCATAGGTCTGTGCCACTTGCTCGCCGGCTGACGCTTCACGATGATGATTATTGAGGTTGTTCCCCACAATGTAATTCCACGTGGGTGTTCGCATCTGCGATGAAATCTCCTCCATCACGTCAACATAATGGAGAGTCTGCTCTATCGTTCTTCCTTCGACCGAGGTCAAATAATAGTCCAGCGACAATATGTCTCCCGGCAATCCCGCGTAACAACTTACCGGGCCAAACTGCGTATAATTCACATAGACAGGGCGGTACGGATCGAGTTCCCTCACCTTCTGCACGGCCTCTGCAACCATTTCGGGCGTTACACCATAGCTGCCCTTGATCTCCGGTTCATCGGCAGGCATCCACGCAAGCAAGGAGGCCTCATCCTTCCATTTCAATATCTGCCGCTCGAGTTCCTCGTGATTTGCGATGAGGGGCCCGTCTCCCGCGTCGTACGCATAAGATGTCCAGAATGCAATCACTTTCAGGCCGTGCCTGTCCGCCGACTCAAAAACGGCGCGCCAGATGCGATCAGACCACTCCCACCCAACATTGGCTCCGACGTGAAGCGTCTTGAAACCATGTTCCGCCCACCAGGCCATTTGCCGATCAATCACTTTGTCGTATTCGCCATAAGGATGCCCGTTAGGAACATGAAAGACCTGAAGTGGCGCAAACACATAAAACGGCTCACCGTCCACGAGCACAACGCGCCTGACACGGTCTATCTTGACTTCAGTCGGAGCGGGTTCGAGTTTTACAACCACGTCGTCCGCTGACGCCACTACTTCTCCGTTGTCATCCAAAAGCGTCATCACAAACTCATACTGCCCCACTGGAATGTCATGCAGAGACACCTTTAGAATCTGATCCCTGTGGTCGGTTCGCACATCAGCTTCTTTAATTACATCGTCATCGTTCTTCAATTGCCATCTAATGACGGTTTTTTTCAATACATCATCCGCAAACCCCAGCCGCGCATGAAGATATGCGTGCTCTTCGTCCGTGTAATATGACCGGTCGGCGATTGCACGCATGGAGGAATCCACCGTTACACGCCTACGAACCTCGCGCAGCAACTTATTGCCTGAAGCATCGAGCACGGCTACTTTTACAGCAACATCGTCAGCTATCTGCGGGATTGACGCGGGAATCATCGAGGCATCAAGCTCGACTCGTTCGTTCCACATCGGCTCATCCATTCTTTCGCCGAGCATCGGCGCCTTGTCGACACGTAAAAGCGTATACTCGGGCACTTCGTCGCTTTCAGCCGCTGTCGATCTCGTTTGGTCCAGCGGGTTCGGTCGATAGGGCGTCGCTTCCGTACCCTCTTCAAGTTGAACGGCATCAACCCATAGATAGCCCTCGCCTTGCGGCGTGATACTGACACGCAATCGGCGGACATCAAGCTTGGGCACGTGAAGGCTGTAGCGATTCCATTCCGTGTCTACTTCCACCACTCGCCTGCCATCGGCGACCCCCCATAACCCCAGCGATACGGGCATGCTGTCTTGATCCGATTTCAAATACACGGAAAGCGTGTAGGGCTTGTTCGCCTGCACACTCGTCCAGTGCGAAACCACAAAGTTCCCTTTGTCTCCCCCCTTGAGTCGAAGTACTGCGGAACCATCAAACGACTCAGAGGTGTCAACCTTAAAGCTTCGCCAGAAGTTTTCCATACTTCCGAACGTATGGCCTATGTTCAAATGAGTTCCTGGAAACCAGTATGGCGGCAGGTCGACTTCATAGCGCTCAAAAGAACTGTTACGGACGACATTCACGTAGCCTTCGGCAGCGTTCGCCACGTCATCGTTAATGGAATAAATCCTCACGCTGTCATAGGCAGCCTTCATTCGCCAGCTCTGCAATTGCATCCTGCCGGCGGGGCCAATAATATCACCCGGATTAATCAGGTCCGCTATTTTCTGGCCGTCTACAAACCATTCAAAGATATCGCCGCGTTTGACGAAGCGGAACTCGTACCATTTGTCAATTTCCAGCCTCGTATCAATCCTGTGGCCCTCATTCCTGTCGGCGCCTTCTCGCCTGTACTGCTGCCACCATCGGTCGGGTTGCATCGTACTGAGGATACCCGCTACGGAGACCCCTGCAAACCCGCCGGATCGTTCAGGGTCGGAGGCTACGATTTTCATTCTTAAATCAATGAGATAGTTTTCGTCCAACTTCATTCCTAACAATGCCTGTCCGCCGTACCCTTTCGTGAGAAGCATTCCGTCCTTTACTTCCCAGACCTGGGTCCCGCCGGTTTGCCAATCGGCGCCAATGGTGTCGTCGAAGGTGTCTTCAAATATCAATGCCCCGGCATCAACTAGACCGCCGTCCACAAGTTTCCACAGTGTTCCGTCTTCCGGGAACCATCCATCTTGGCTGGCCTGCACAGCATTCGTTACGAGGATCAGGCTGCAAAGAAGCGCAAACGCGCGTTTCCCCGTGTCGTGTGCCGCTCTGGACGCGATAGTTGAAATCACGGTCGCCACCTTTCTGTAATGTATCGATCATTCCTGTTGTCGTGAGCCGAGGCCGTTCGTACTTTGCTCAAATATCGACATCACTTGTCTCTTGCGGCGGAGTATCGATGAAATCAAGCAGCATGGACATGGCATTCTGCCCAAGGGGCCCCATCGGCGCACGGAAAGTCGTCAATCGTGGCTTAGAGTAAGGAAATGTGTCGTCAGCGCCGCCGTGTCGCCGCGGTTATCCAGTTGAACCGATGGGATCGGATGCTGGTAATCGCTATGCCTGCTCACCAGAACGAGCGGACAACGCTCTCCCCGTGATTTGTGCAGGGTAATCCTGATCTTCCACCCTGGCGCCCTACACGACCATGACCTCGGCGTATTCGAGCCTATTGAGCAGAGCCATCTGCACGTTGTCGACGTCGCGTCACCGACGATCAGGCGAGTTGCGTGTGCTATAAGATTAAGCGAAAGTAGTATAGGTCGGCCTGCTCAGTGCCGTGCATGCGCGCGCGTTCGGTAAAGACGACGAGGTATTGATCTTCATCGATTGGCGCAATGGTCGGATAGCCATACAGGCTTTCGTTCAAAGGCCGATCTTTGGCGAGTTCGGGTTGGGCCCACGGACGTGGAATATCAAGTTGGAATGTCCAACTCTGCGGGGCATTCTGTATGTCATCAAAACGCGCGGTGTACACGAACAGGGCATTTTCAGCATCAGGCCGGGTGTAACGGTCGCTGTTTAGCGCGATGATCATGTCTCGCTTCTGATCGTAATACAATTGTGGCGCGCAGCCCCAGTGGCGGTCGGGTGGAATGTTCGTCGGTTGCAACTGTGACCATGTTTTACCGTTGTCCAAGCTTGTTGCCTGCAGCAATGGGTGGCCGAGCTTGTGTTGATCATCACGCATCAACGCGACCATGCGATTGCCACCGCACCATGCGCCGGCAATTTCAGAAACTTCGAAGTCGGCGCCTTCGAGGATGATATTGCTCTGATCCCATGAACTGCCGTTGTCGCTGTAGAGGATTTCGACCTGTGTCTCTGTGTACTGAAGGGTGCAGTACTTGTTGATCGCGGGGTTGAAAAACATCTGGCCGGTTCCCTGGCAACCGTCCAATACGCTTGAAGTCTGCAGGTCAGACCACGTCACGCCCTGATCGTCGCTGTAGATAAAATAACGTCCAACCGTGCTTCCGTTATATGAGCGAAAGAAGACGACAATTCGTCCGTCCCGGGTGATGCCGCCATGAATGTTGCGGTCGTCGTAGCTGTTACTGTTGTAGACCGTATCGATCTTGCTCCACCGATCGGTGCTGGGATCGTAGGTGGTGCGGGCGACGCAGGCTGGGGTTCCGGAATGATCGCCACGGATGCCTGGTGAGCGACGGAAGATCATCATGACCTTGCCGTCATTGAGCGGCACAAGAAAACCTTCGGACATGTGGTCGTCCCCGAAGGCAACATCTTTGCAGGTGGTGTGCCGAAGCGTCTGCGTGGTTTCCATGCGTCTCTCCTTCGGTTGCATGCTGACACATTTAAGGACGAACAGTTCCTGGATTCGTGGTGACCCAACGATGGCAAGCACCACGTGTAGACGACCACGAAAATGTGTCGCCAACGTAATGTCGGGGGCTTATGTCAAACGAGCGAAGCCAGTCTGACGAACATATGCCTGCCCACCCAGGCGATCGACAGAGTCGCCACGATCGGCAGCCTCGGCGAGTTCGGGAAGCACGGCTTCCGCCGCGTGCAGGTATCGCTCGACGTGTCGCGGTTCATGTGCAAGCGTCGGATAAAACGCCGAGCCTGCAAGGACGCGGTGATCAAGCAGGCGAGTGATGAATAGCGTCATCAAAGCATCGGCATCAGGGTGATCAACGCGAATGCTGGCCAGTGACGGGTGACCGGAAGCGATTAGCGGCACGCAACAACGGCGGGCAAGTTCGGCGACCCCTGCTTTAAACTGCTCACCCATCTTTGCCACATGCTGCGGCACGTCGCACTCTTTCATGACGTCCAGCGTGGCCAGCGCAGCGGCGAAGCCCACGCCCTCTGTCCAGTACGTGCTGGAAATGAAACTCTCCTGCGCCGCCTGCATCATCTGATTACGGCCGATGATTGCGCCGATGGGATGGCCGTTGCCCAGCGCCTTTGCATAAACTGCAATATCCGGCTCGACGCCATAACGCAGGTGAGCCCCGCCGCCAGGGTAAAAGCGGAAGCCTGTGGTGATTTCGTCGAATACCATCGCTGCGCCGCACTGACTGCAAGCATCGCGGACACCTTCGAGAAAACCCGGCGCGGGATCAACGGTGCGGGTCGGCTCCATGACCACGGCAGCGAGACGTTGCCCGTGCTTGCTGATGATGGCGGTCAATTCGTCAAGCTGGTTGTAGCGAAATGGCAGGATGGTACCGGCGAGGCTGCGAGGCACGCCGGCCGGCGACAGACCGGGCAGCAGGTGACCACCCAATGCGTCGGCTTCGCCGAGATTGGCCGCGAGGTACCAGTCGCTCCAGCCGTGATAACCACAGATGGCCACAATGTCACGCCGGGTGGCGGCCCGGGCGATGCGTACAGCCACCGCCATCGCTTCACCGCCTGATCGCGTGTAGCGTGCCTGCGTGGCCCATGGGTGCCGTTCGAGGAGCCGGCGTGTGACTTCCACCTCGTCCGGGCTGTTGAGCGTAGACATCGAGCCGAGTTGGATTCGACGGATGACGGCGTCGGTCACGCGCGGGTGGTTATAGCCGAGTAAGCAACTGCCGATGCCGCACTGACTCATGTCCAGGTAGCGTCGGCCGTCGAGGTCGACGACCTCGACGCCATGCGCTTCGCTGGCATAGGCAGGCCATTTGGCGGGGGCGAAGCACTCCGGTCGCTTGGAGAGTAATTGCACACCGCCGGGGATCTGGCGTTTGGCCTCTTCGTAAAGCTTTTCACCCTTGCCCTCGCCAGCGGCTGGTGGTTGTTCGAGTCCGAGCATACGTCGTGGGTTATGCCAGAAGATGGCTTCAATGTCGGCATCGCTGCAACGCGCCAGCCTGCAGGCGTCGCGCAATCCCAGCAGTGACTCGTGTCCGACCAGTCGTGGCGGGCCATACGAACTGGACCAGTCCGTATTCTGTTGATCGAGCCAGTGGAAGCTGTCACCGATGCTCACACATTTACCGCGGAACTGACAGACCGGAAAGTCGGCGCCGAAACAGCATCGCGACACCCCCCATCGCTGAAGCAGGATTGCCATTGCTTCTGGTTCGCATGTGGCGGAGTTCTCAAACCACACGTTGTCCAAGCCGCGCAGCACATCCACCGATTCGACGTTGTGATGGCCACAGAAGCTGCGAGCGGAATGAGCGAGGATCAGCTTCGCCTGCGGATAACGGCGGCAGTGATCGATAATGTAACGCTGGTTGTCGGGGTCGGCCATGGCCCGCGGGCGAACCATGTGCAGCATGATCGCCAGGCTGCGCGCATCGGCAAGTTCCCACACCCATTCGGGAAGGAACTCGCTCGTGTCGGCGAACATCGTGTCGGAGCGGTTGGCATAAATGTGATAAACCTTGAAGCCAGACCAGGGCTCACGATTCAGCCGGGCTTCAACAACATTAGGGTCGTCCTGCGGGCGCAGGAGCATCAACGCCGCGCTGGCGTACGGCAATCGGCGGTCAGCGCCAAGCAGGTCATTGGCTAGAAAGTCGTTGGCTGCGTCGACATCAACCTTGGGAAAAGGGGTCGGAAAGAACAGGCCTGCGCGCGGGGCGCGGTCGCCCATCCACTTCCCAATCTCCTGGCGATAGGTGGCCAGATCGACCACTGCCGGGCCTCGGCGGATGACTTCAAGACCTTGGCCATCCGCACAGCGATAGATGTGGCCATGGGTGTCGAACACCTTGGGCGGAACAAAGCTGCGCAGGTGCTGGGCGAAAGCTTGACGATCCGCCTCGGTGACCTCGAAAGGACCTGGCACGGGAGCGGAGTTGGTGGACTTCTCTTCCGTGTCCATTGTGATTCCGGCTGGGTCGTTAGCGGGCAAAGAGTTTTGAACCATGGCGCGTGCTTCCGTAAGAGATCAACATGAGCAGGGACAAGGCGGTATCAACGACGCAATTCAGGCACCATCAGGACAGGACGTTTGGCATAAAGACGCCTCCAGAGCCGACATGCGCCATTCACGCGTTCCAGGCATCCGCCTCGCCCTTGGGAAAGAAAACCCTTGACAGTGCATCGACGTGAGTTATACTACATTCGTTATTTATCACTTGTCAACGTTTCGATTCGGCCATGCACAGGCCTTTTAAGACCGACCACTGATCCGAACTCGGCCAGTTGGAAGTAAGTGGGGCCAACTCTGGTTTTGCCAGGCACTGGTCGTGAAGAACAACCACCGGGCTCTCGCGAAAGGGAATGAGCGATGTGTAATCCAATGACGTCTCCAAACCGTTGTGCTCGCGCGTTTACGCTGATCGAGCTTTTGGTGGTCATTTCCATCATCTCGCTGCTGATTGCTATTTTGCTGCCGGCGCTGGGTGCTGCCAGGGAAGCCGCGCGACGGACAACGTGCCTTTCGGCGGTTCGTACGCTGAATTTGACGCTCACCCTTTATGCGAACGATTGGGATGGTCGTTATCCGTACTCTGGCTGGAGCATGAATTGGGAGCCGGTGGGCAGGCAATTTCACTGGGGGCAGACTCTGGCGCGGGATTACGGATTGCCCAGCGGGTTTTCGCGCTGCCCATCGGACCCAAGGGACCCCATTCAGATGGTTCGTGGAATGACATACGCCTACAACCGCAGTCTCGACAAAGCTGGCGGTGTATGGCCAGGCGGCGCCGCCGCTTATCCAACGACGTCGCAGGACGACTTGCGGGATCCGTCACGAATACCGACTTTCTCCGAGGGTCGTCAATTGACGATCGCGGCGTGGGATATCGACGCCCAGCCCCTCTCGTATGGTCTCCTGAATTTGCACAACGATGGGAACGTATGGGGGTTTGCGGATGGTCGCGCTTTAACGATTCCAAAGCAGGCGTCCTATTACTTCGATCCTGACACGTCACTGTTCCTGGTCGGCAGCCATTGGTGAACACCGATGTCGCTGTTACCTGAGTCGATATCTGTCGTGCTTTCGCTCCGCTCATCTGGCGATGTATAAAGTTCCGTCGCTGCCCTAACTGAGGTATGTAATGAATCGTCAATGTGTTCTGATGTTGATCGCTGGTGTCGTCCTGGGGTTCGCTGTGTCTCCGGCATTGGCGGCGGACGAAAAGCGGAGTTTGATTTACGCGGAGGATTTCGAGTCGGATCTTGGTGCACTGGTCAATAACCGCGATTGGCGGTTGCCGGGCCATGCGAATCTTCATCGCGACGAGGAGCGCCAGTCCCAGTCGCTGGTCATCCCTCAGCCGAGGGGCGACACGCAATACGCGCGGATCAACATCCCTGTGAAGGTCGGCAGGATTTATACAATCCGTTATGAAACACGGACAGTCAACGTCGAGCGGGACAGCGCGCTTCGCAATAGCCGCGGGGCCGTGGTTTTTGCGCAGTTCGCGGACCACAACGGTCACTATGTCGACGGCGGGACGTTCCCCGTGGGCCTTTACGGCACGAACGATTGGCAAGAACGAAGCTTCGAGCTTCGCAACCCCGTGCCCGAGAATGCCGTATACCTCGATCTGCTGCTCGGGCTTGAAGGCACCGGCGAGGTCTATTATGACAACCTGCGGGTTTATGCTGCCGTTGAGCCGTTCAGTGCGTTGCACCCAGCGAACGACGCCACGGTCGATGAGCGCCGACCGGAACTGCGATGGGATGTGAATGACAATTACGCACGATACCGATTGGAGCTTTCGCCAACGCCGGACTTCGACAGTTCAACTCTCACCTATGTGTACACAAACGAGTTGTCTGCACGGCCGCCCATGGGGCTTGATCCGGGCGAATGGCATTGGCGTGTCCGTCCCTGGTACCCGAGTCGGGTTGGGTTCAAGGGTGGCCCGAGCGATCCGCATCGTTTCGTAGTGTCGGAATCGGCTTCAACCTGGCCGCCTGCGGTACAGCCGCTCGGGTACGTCTGGGCGGAGGGGGCACGGCGGACGTTCGATGTGAAAGTCAGCCCCAACGATCCGGACTTTGTCGTCCGAGCCTGGGTAAACGATGTCGAGGCTGAGCAAACGGGTTCGAACGCAGAGCATGTTACGTTCCGGCCAGCGAACGATCTTGAGCCGGGCATTCACGAACTCAAAGTTGAGGTTTATGCCTCCGGCGACCAGGTCGCGGACGCCGAGGGCATTCTCAACAACACGACGCCCGGGTCTCGCTCGCAGATCGGCGACGGCGGCATCATGGTTATTGATGACGAACCGTTCTTTCCCATCGGCGCCTTTGGTGAGCCGTCCAACAGCATGACGGATTTCACGGGGTATATCGAAGCAGGCCTCAATATGGCCTTCAGCTACCACTCGGTTGAAGATGCGGAACGGTCGTACCGTCACCTCAACAAGGCGCATGAGCACGGTATTCGTGTCATGCTTCGCCACAACTCCGGGTGGGGCTATCAGGACTCGTATGACCTGGACCTGCAACGATGGGTCGGCCGATTCATGCAGCACCCGGCACTAGTAGCCTGGTATCTGGGGGACGAGCCCGAGCTATACGGCTACAGCCCGACCTGCATCGATCTGTTGCGGGAGGAGATGAAAGCGACCGATCCGCATACGACGCATACGCTCGTGTCGCACACCATTGACCAGTTCGGTCACAAAAGCGATGTCTTCATGCCCATGACGTATGTGCTCGGGCCGTTCTGGCATGACATCGGCGACCCGCTGGACAGCCGCAAGATGTACAGCATGCCGCAGGGCATCGGAACCGCGCGAGCCAACCTGCCGGAGGGGCATCCGCAATGGGCAATCCTCCAAATGTTCGACCCGAGGTTTCAGGAATATGGCAAAGACTTCGACGCCGCGGTGGAGAAGCTCGGCCCGCCCAGCCGGCCAACGTATGAAGAAACACGTTGTATGGCATATACCGCGCTGGCGTATGACGTGCAGGGCATTTTCTTCTGGTACTTCACGACGCCCACGGCATACAACATTCGGCTGGATGCCCCGGCCGTGTGGGATGGTATCGTACGCACCTCGCATGAGCTCGACTCGCTGCAGCCTTATCTGGTACAGCCCAAGGCGGACGCGGACGTGCTTGAACTGGACGAACCACTGCTCGCCTGGACCCGCGAGGTGGACGGTCGACGTGTGATGGCAGTGATCAATACGCAGATTGATCCGGTATCGGCCACCATCAACCTTTCCCAGTTCGGTGTCGATACGATTCATGCCCGTGAAAGCGGCGAAGCCGTGGCGGTCAAGGACGGACAACTTTCACTGAGCTTTGAATCACATCAGGTCCGGGTCTTCGAGTGGGATGCGCCATAAGCAAGACGAGCATCATGGACATTGGGTAAGTCGTCTTTTGAGGGTGTCATGAAAGAGCAAGCGAATACAACCACCTCAGCTGCACTGCCGGACTACCTCAAGACCCGATATAAAGGGAAAGACCTGCAGAGTTCGCTGCGCGTCCTGAAGCTATTGGACAAGCATGGCAATATGTCACAGAAGGACGTGGCTCAGAAATGTAATGCGACCCAGCCTTTCGCCGCCATGCATTTGAAGCGGCTTCGATACGAGGGATTGATCAAGCGGGCGAGTCGGCGTTTGCCCGAGGGGGGCGGGAGGCCTTATGCGACGTGGCAGATTGACGCCGAAGTCAACCTGTTTCTAGGCATGGTGTGGTATGGCCCAGAATTCATCATGTGCCTGGCCGATTACAACGGCAAGTCGAAGATATACGAACGACGCGATGTTCAGGATGTGAAGTCGCAGGGGGAGGTTCTCGAGATCATTGATGCATATGTCCAGAAGGCGATGAACTATGCATCTACCACCCAAAAGCATGTTCGATTTGCATACGTCGGCATGCCCGGCCATATGGACGCGGATACCGGCCGGTTGCTCAAATGCGTCAACGCCCCAGTGCTTGTCGGCCTGGACTTTGAGCGTCATCTGGCGGAGCGGTATGGCCTCGACTGCATGGTTCATGCGCAGTTCGGCCATTGGTTTGGTGAATCGCAGCTCTGGCCGGGCGAAACGGTCACGGTCATCAATTGGGACCAGGGCATTTCACTGATGACCGGGTGTGACGGTCAGGTGTTCTTCTACAACGATAAGCCGGGGAAGCGGTATCGCGGCGTCTGGGACATGGCTCATATCGTTGTAGAAAAGGACGGCAAGCAATGCCGGTGCGGCAAACGCGGCTGTCTGGAAGCATATGTTGGAGGCGGGGCAATATGCGACCGGCTTAATCGTAAGGATTTGCCTAATGCCGATGCGCTGATGAAGGCTGCGATGCAGGGAGATCCGGAGGTGATCGCGGCTCTGAACGACGCGGCTGAATGCCTTGGCAAGCACCTTGGATTTTACCTGCAGTTCATCGGGACCGATCGCCTGATAATCACCGGTGTCCTTTCACGAGTGTTCGACAAGTTCGCGCCCCATTTACGCAAGGGCCTGGCAACGCTTCTGAACGACGACTACATCGACGCAATCGGACCTTCCGCCAGTGTTGATCCGGATGGTCTTATGGCGGCCGGGACGGCAGAAATGGCTAAGCGGATGTTTTTTGATCGCAACTATTTTCTGAAGATGCGCAAGGAAAGCTCACGTTTCTTTGCGCAACAGACAGATGAGGAGCCACTGCCAATGGTAATGACAAAATGAATGTCGCTTGAACGCTTTTGAAAAGCGGCAACAGATTGATGATGAAGCATTGAGTATTTGGGTGCAGCGAAGTTGTCTTCGTGACACCGTGAGTAGAAGCTTAACCATTTAGAGGAGATTCGATCATGTCAGTAGCACACAAAGAACAGCGAAACGTAACGGGTATGGCACTCGGCCTGGTGATGGCGGTTGGCGTGGGCGCAGCAGCGCCGATGTCCGCAGATGCGGCTCTCGTCAGCAGTGATGAGTTCTCGTTTGGCTACGGCTATGATCCGGTTCCGGGATCCAGTCCCACAACTTACCAATGGATACCGGTTACAAGCGCCAACACGCCAACCACGCAAGGCGACTTTACCTTGACGGTCGACGTTACTTCGGGGCTCTGGAGTGCCGCCGGACCAACGTTTCCGAACCGCGTGCTTACGTCAGGTGGTGAGGGGTCTGGGTCCGGCAATTCAGCCACTTTCACCGCAACAATTACTGCCGAATACAACGGCCCCACGCTACCGGGGCTGGAAACGCGTCTGGAGATCAACTCCATCCGCATCTGGGCCTTTGGCGATGGCGCTCCCGCCGGCACTACCATCCGCTGGCTAGAGGTCACGCCGGGCAATGAGGGCACGTCTAATGATCTTGTGTTCGGGTCGTCGGGTGCTGGGGGGGGGCCTCGATCTAATGCGGCCAATTACAGCCAGTTGCTCTGGAGCCCTGACGACCTGACGTTGAGTGGCACGACGGTCACTCGTTCCTTCAACCTTGAGAGTGCCGCTGGCCGCCCCATCGACGGCTTTGAAGTGTTCGCCACGGTGCATGCGATTCCCGAGCCAGCCTCGCTTGGCCTGCTCGGCCTCGGCTCGCTCCTGATGCTCAGCCGCCGACGCCGGCAAGCCTGACACTCTGTTGGCACGACGACGCGCCGGCAATGGAAGCGTTGAGTGCCCATGTTGTGCAACGCGAACACCCCGTCGCCGCGGGAAACCGTGGCGACGGGCTTTGGACAGCACGGGCTCTCGGATCATGAAGCGCTGGCGCGGCGAAGCTACCGCTATGAACCAGAGCCAGTGACGGAAGCTTGAACAACCAAATAAGGCGCTGAATTTTCAGTGGCTCACAGTGTTGCTTTCTTGGCGGTGGCAGCAACGCCCTTTTCAGTCCGTAAGTCCACTCCAATGATATGCGTAATGTCGGGCCGCGAGGTCGCTCAAACACGATCATGAGGGAGTTGAATGATGTTCCATCGCCTTTTCTGCAACTGCTGCCGATCCCTGTATTTGACCGTCGCGGCAATTGCCACGATCTCGGTCGCCACGACCGCCGCCGTCGCCTCACCGCCCAAGGTCGGCGCTTTCTACTTTGAAGGCTGGTACCACGACACGCCGGAAGCCCGCGGCGCGTTCGTTACCGATCAGCTGTACTACGACTTCCCCGACCGCCGGGCGACCTATATGAATGAGCTCTGGCGAGCCGACACGGTTGAGGCGATGGAAAAGCAGATCGACCTCGCCGCCGACGCAGGCATCTCCTTTTTCACGTTCAACTGGTACTGGAACGGCGCCGTCGAGCCCACCCTCGGCAACGGCATGAACAGCGGTCTGGCCAACTTTCTCCAAGCGTCCAACAACCATCGCATGGAGTTCAGCATTCAGGTCAACAACGACAGTGTTACGCCCATTGCGCAAAACGAATGGCATGAAGTCGTCGACTTGCTCACGCCCTATTTCAACCATGATCGTCACGTGAAGGTCGGCGGGAAGCCGCTGTTGAATATCTTTAATCCGGTCGACCCGCACATCCCCTTCGACTACATCCAACAGGCCGCGCAGGCCGCCGGACTCGACGGTGTGGCGTTGACCTCCGATGCCCGGGGCGCAGCCGACCGGTTCGACAATATCGCCCTGTACGCCGCCATGCCCGGCTACGAGGTTGGTGAGGCAGTGGCGTATCCCTACAAGAACCTCACCTACCTCATGGACGGCGTCGCGCCGCGCGAGAGCGACACCTGGGCCGACCCGGGCCTCTGGAACAGCCAGTCTGCCAACATCGTGCCCGGCGAGCAGGCGTTCATCCCGACGGTCATGTCGGGCTTCGATACGCGGCCGTGGCCTCATGTCGATCCGAGTTGGTATTTCAACAACCCCGAGTACTACATCGACGGCGAAAACTGGGGCCGAACCCCTGAAAACTTCGCCGCTCACTTTCAAAACGCCATCGACTGGCTCGACGCCAACCCCCACCTCGCGACGGACGAACGCATCATTATGATCTACGCGTGGAACGAGTTCGGCGAAGGGGGATACATCGCCCCAACCCTCGGCGATCCGGATGGCGCATACCTCCAGGCACTGCGAAACGTCATCCCCGAGCCTTCCGCACTCGTGCTGGTCTCCACAGGCGCCCTTATTTTGCTGCGACGCCGACATCGCCGACCGGGCGCACCAGTCGAGCCGCCTGCTGTTTGAAGGCATCGGTGAATCGACGCCGCGACGGCGCAATTGCCTGCTGATCCTCGGGGATGCGGGGGATGGATTGACTCATGGCGGACTCCTTTGTGCCGGGCATCTTCTCGGCTTCGCCCGGAATCCGCTAATCGTGGTAATCATTCTCTCTCACGCATCCTTGCAGCCGGTGACATAGTTTCTGAGTGTGCCGTGCAAAGGCACCGATCATCAGCGGGTGCGATTCCCGCCCGGCAACTGGGTCGCTCCGGCCGGTAGCAATAGGAGCTACGGTGGAGGCATCGAGCCGTCGAAGCGTCTGGTGTCTAATTATCTCGTGATGAGTCGGACTGCTTCAGGGGCCGGTCCTCGGATAAATGCATCCAATTATAGCCAGCTGGTCTGGAGCCCTGGCGACCTGACGGCCAATGGCACCGACGTTGTTCGGTCCTTCGTGCTTGGCAGTAGCGATTACCGCATCATTGATGGCTTCGAAGTGTTCGCCACTGTTCATACGATTCCCGAGCCAGCCTCGCTGGGCCTCGGCTCGCTCCTGATGCTCAGCCGCCGACGTCGGCAAGCCTGATGCACGGCTGTCAGGACATCGCGGATTTACGCTTGAGCGGCAAGACGCGCCGGCCGCAACACGCGACTGCGGGATCCGGAACGATTGTTTGGCATGAAAGGCGTCCGTTGATAGTACCGTTGGTGTTGTAACCATCACGCCCGGCTTAACGCAGTAGCTGAGGTTGTGTTCGAGGAGTTGTTCATGCAGTTGGCAGTTATTGGGGCAGGCGGGCGAGCGTGCAGCATGCTCGGTGAATTTTTAAAGGCTGGCGTAGAAGTCAAAGCCATAGCGGACCCGGATTCTTTCACGGTGAAGCAACGGCTGACGGAAGCGGGTATCGCCTACGATCATGTGAAATTCGTCGACAACGCGCAAACACTTATTGACGAGGCTGACGACTACGATGGTTTCGTGATCGGTACGCGTTGCCATCTGCATACGCCGATGGCGATCAAGGTGGCCAAGACAGGCAAGCCGTTGTTCCTGGAAAAACCAGTCGCGATCAACCCCGAGCAACTCGACGCGCTGTCGAAGGCGTGGGCTGGCCGGGAGAACCAGGTCGTTGTGTCATTTCCATTGCGCGTGACGCCGCTTTTCAAGATCGTGCACGAGGTGGTGCGCAGTGGCCGGCTGGGCGTCATCAATCAGGTCCAGGCGTTTAACAATGTTCCGTATGGCGGTGTTTATTTCCAAAGCTGGTATCGTCGATTCGAAATGGTCGGGGGCTTATGGCTGCAAAAGGCCACTCATGACTTTGATTACCTGAATCAGATCGTGAATGCTCGACCTGTCCGTGTCGCCGCCATGATGACCCAGCGCGTCTTCGGGACCGGCCAATCGCTGTCTTGCGATGAGGCTTCTGACGAGGAACTGGCCTCACATATTGATCGACACCTGAAGGCAGGAGACGAGCAGGACATCTCCAACTCGGAGGAAAACCTGGGGGACCGTGGCAGCGCCTTTCATGCCGCGATCCGTAATCAGGATGCAGGCTCGGCCATCGTGTGGTACGAAAACGGAATTATTGTTTCATATGATCAAAACTTCGTCACAAGGAGATCTGCTGCGCGTCGGGGTGCCATCGTCACGGGTTACAACGCCACACTCAGTTGGGATTGGACACCCACGGGACGCGTGCAGATCATCGATCACGCTTCCTCACGCGTCGACACAATAGATTGCCGTGAAGAAGGCGGTCATGGCGGAGGTGACCTGATGCTTGCCAAGCGATTCGTCCGTGTCATGAAGGGCGAACCGAACGAGGAAGGCAACCTTAAAGACGGCCTTTTGTCCGTGGGAATGTGCCTGGCGGCGCGAAAAGCATCCCAGCAACATACTGTCGAAGTGATTCCGGCTATCGGCGACTTTCCACCGGCGACATCGGTGGTAAACCCCGCTTATATCGAATCCGCCTGACCGCCGATCCCTTCGATGGCTGGACGGCTGAGACACAGTTGTTGTTTACAATCCGTTGTCATCGTCGGTACATGGCAACAAAACCAAATGCTCTATTGAGCTTCCACCGTCAGCGTAGAACTCATGCCTAATCAGCCTTCCACCAAATCATTGAATGGCCTGTATGCCCTTCGCCGAACGCTGCCCACCTGGTGCTTTGCCGACCGGCTGGAGGAACTGGTTCGCTTCTGTCGCGAAGCGCCTGTGGATGAAGCCGTTCTCAAGATCGACTCGGAGGAGTTTAGCCAGGGCTTACCGACTATGGCTTGGGTCGAAAGATATTTGCCTTACTTGGAACAAGCGAAGCAACGGCTGGAATCGGAAGGCGTCGCATTCTCACTCAATCCTTGGGTGACGCAAGGCCACCTGGATCGTGGGCGGGATCTGCGTACTGTGTTTCCGGAATATTGTTGGATGGTGGGCCATGACGGGGTCCAGTGTCGAGCGCAGGCGTGCCCCCGCTGTCCCCATTTCCAGCGGGATATTGTCGCGATCTGGGAGCAGTATGCGTCCCTGAATCCCAATGTCATTTGGATTGAAGACGACATCCGCACGTTCAACCATTTGCCAGCCCGCTTTGCCTGCTTTTGCGACGGCCACCTGCGAGCCCTTGCTGACCGGATGGATCTCGACAAGATTACACGCAACGAATTGGTGAGCCATGTGCTAGCGCCAGGCAAGCCGCATCCCTGGCGAACGGCATGGTTGGATTTGCAACGGGACAGCATGCGCGAACTCTGCAGTTTGTTGGAGCAGGCGGTACACCGGGTGTCGCCCCGGACGCGGTTGGGGCTGATGTCCAGTGGCCCGATCAATCATTGCCTCGATGGCCGCGATTGGCGGGCATTGTCCAAAACCCTTGCTGGCGACCGTGGGCCGATCTACAGCCGACCCACGCTGGGCAACTACACAGAAAAAGAATCTCAGGGGTTGTATGAAAGCGCGGCTCAGATCCTGCGGACGCGTCACGTCATGCCGGCCGGCACGATCGAGCAGACCGAAGTGGAGAACGTGCCTTTTACAGGCTATGCCAAGAGCCGGGTGTTTACCTTCATGCAGATCGCCATTTCAATCGCCAGTGGCTGCGATGGCGTCACCATGAACCTTTTCGACCACATGGGCTCGTCAATGTCCATTGACCCGCACGTTGTTCGCATGCTCAACGAAAAACGATCCTTTCTTGAAAAGCTTCGCGAAGCGGTGGGCCCGTGCTCGGTACACTCCAGCACGCGTATGGGTGTCACCGTGCTCCATCACGAACGCGCAAGCGATGACAGAACGGTCTCGACTGACGACGATTACGCTGCCTTGATTCCGCGCGACGATTGGTTTGAAGCGGCGCTGAACAGGCTGGGCTTTCCCACCACCTTTGTCGATTCGCCACTGGTCGCGGCCGATGGGCAGATGATCGGCGCGTTCAGCGATGCTCAGATTACCAGTATGCTGAGCAGGGGCCTTTTGCTCGATGCCGTGGCAGCCCGCACGCTGCAGGAACGCGGGTTCGGTGACCTGCTGGGCGTGGAACTACAGCCCTTGGAGACGTTGAACCATAGCCGAGTCACCGCTGCCGAGGCGTTGGTCGACCCGGCGTTCGGTGGAGAGGCGGATCGCTACCTCACACTGACTTTGCCCGATCTTTTGGGCAATGGGCGATATGCCCCGATGCAGCCGTCAGATCATGCACGGCCGGTGAGCTGGATCGTCAATCATAAACGCGAGCGCATCACGCCCATGATCACGACATACATCAATCGGCTCGGTGGGCGAGTGGCGGTCTTGGCGTTGGAGATGGCAAGCAGTTTCGGCGCTGCCTTCCTGCACCCCTATCGGCAGCAGCAGATTCAGGCGATTCTACACTGGCTTTCCGATGGCCACGTGCCAGTCGCCATTCGTGGCGGCACCTACCCATTGGTGCTTTGTACGCGTCTAGCTGACCGGATCGTGTTGACACTATTCAATCTCAGCCACGATGCATGGCCCAGCGTGGAGGGCGAGTTGGAACTGGGTGATGCCGAAGTCGGATCGCCTTATCTGCTTGACCATGTTAACAGGGCAGACAAGCCAACGATCCATTGCAAGCGCCAGGGGACGCGGTTGATGTTCACGATCGACACAACCCTCGAGTTCGGTCAGCCGATCGCCTGTGTCATTCCAATTAAATCAAAGGTAACTCTTCACCCACCTGCCACGGCTCGGCCGGGCAGCGGGGGAAGTTCATTGTGTTGCAGCAGATGACGCAGGGCGTGAGCGAGCGTTTCCGTCGGACTCAACGCGCGTAGCTTCAACGTGCGGAACACGCTCATCAGCACTGCCTGCGTCGCCGCACCCTTCTGCGACCGATTCGACTGGCTGTTCTTGCGTAATCGGTTCATTAACCTTTCAATTACCCACAAATCGCATCCGCGGCTGGTGGGGGTCTGGCTCCGGCTTCCTACAATCTTCCGGTTGAGTGAGCACCCTCAGCAGTCCAGCTTCGACGGAGTCCCTTGGCATGGATGCCTGGATTCAAGATGAAGTCAGTGCCAGCGCGTTTCCCGATCAGCGGCTGAGCAAGCGGTTCGTCAAACTCCTGGAAGACCTGTCCCAGCGCATCGGGGACCCTTCTGTCAGTTCCGCAGGTTATATACTGTCCGCAGTCACAGTAAACCTTCCCAGAGCGATTCCATGCTGCACCGAACGCACACCTATGCCGCGCTTTACGCGCAGTTCCGCTGGCCCGTGCCGGAGGTATACAACATTGGCGTCGACATTGTCGATCGCCATGCGAGCGACCCGAACAAACTGGCGCTGATCTTTGAAGACGAGGACGGCCGCGTCACCCGGTACACGTTCGCCCAAGTCAAAGAAGCCTCCGATAAGCTCGCGATGGGGCTGCGCGGGCTGGGCGTCGAGCGGGGGGATCGCGTCGGGATTCTGCTGCCTCAGTCGCCCGAGACGGCCATCGCTCATGCGGCGATTTACAAGCTCGGTGCGATCGCACTTCCGCTGTTCACCCTGTTCGGGCCCGACGCCCTGGAGTATCGCCTCAGCGACAGCGGCGCCCGAGCCATCATCACCGATCCAACCCAACTGCCCAAGCTGATGGATGTTCGCAAGGCGTTGCCCGACCTTCGCGCAATCATCGTCACCGGCAATCACGCTCCCGCTGGCGTGCACGCATTCGATGATCTGCTCGCAGCGGCACACGGCCGCTTCACGCCCGTGCGGACCGTCGCGGACGATCCAGCGTTGATCATCTATACCTCAGGCACGACGGGGAATCCCAAGGGAGCGCTGCACGCACACCGCGTGCTGTTAGGACACCTGCCGGGGGTCGAACTGCCGCATGAGTTTTTCCCGCAGCCTGACGACCTTTTCTGGACCCCCGCTGACTGGGCGTGGATCGGCGGACTCATCGACGGACTGCTACCCGCATGGCATCACGGCGTGCCTGTGCTCGCGCATCGCCCGCGCAAGTTTGATCCCGAGCAGGCATTTGCCCTCATGGCACGCCACCAGGTGCGTAACACGTTCCTCCCGCCCACCGCACTCAAGCTGATGCGGCAGGTGAGCGAGCCTCGTGCCCGGTTCGACTACAAGCTACGCAGCATCGGCAGCGGCGGTGAAACGCTCGGCGGTGAGATACTCGCGTGGGGGCGGGAAACCTTCGGCTTCGACATCAACGAGTTTTACGGCCAGACGGAGTGCAATCTGGTGCTCGCCAACTGTGCAGGGCTGATGAACGTGCGCCCCGGATCGATGGGCCGGGCGGTGCCGGGACATACCGTGTCGATCATTAACGATGAAGGCGACGTGCTTCCCGATGGCGAGCACGGCCACATTGCCGTTCGCAGGCCCGACCCGGTCATGTTCCTGAACTACTGGAACAATCCGCAGGCCACGACCGAGAAGTTCATCGGCGACTGGCTCCTCACCGGAGACCTGGGGCGGCGCGACGCTGACGGTTATTTCTGGTACCTTGGCCGAACGGATGATGTGATCACCAGCGGCGGTTACCGCATCGGGCCGGCGGAGGTGGAAGACTGTCTTCTTAAGCACAAGGCGGTCGCCATGGCTGCGGTGGTCGGCAGCCCGGACGCGGCGCGTACCGAAGTGGTCAAAGCTTTTGTCGTACTGGCCGGGGATGTCCAGCCCAGCGATGCGCTGGCGGCGGAAATCCAACACCACGTCAAGACCCAACTCGCCGCTCACGAATACCCGCGCGAGATCGAGTTCGTCTCTGAGTTGCCGATGACCACCACGGGCAAGATCATCCGTCGCGTGCTTCGCCAGCGCGAGATCGAACGCAAAGGCGTGCCCCAATCATGAGCCGAAGCTACATCACCGCCGCCGCTCGCGTCGTAGACGGCCAGGGCACGCTTCAAACAGTGCATCAGCAGTGGTCTCATCTGCGCGAGCAAGGCGCGCGCCGGATCGAACTGGTGATCGATCCGCTCCACACCGGCTGGGACACCCCTGTGCAGGCGAACCACTTTCGTAGCGGCTGTGGACCGATCGAAGCGCTCGCTCGCGCCGATGAACTCATCCGTGCAGGACGTGCGGATGCCGTGCTCATCACCGGCGAGGACAACCTTCGATCCCAGTATGCACATGACAAGCCGCTGCGGCAGCGGTTGATGTCGATCTACGATAACTGCCCGCTTCCTCAGGCATATACGCTGCTGGCCCGTGCGTTCATGCGGCTGCACGGAATCGGTGACGTCCGCTTCATGCAACTGGCTCACACGCTCTATGACAACTATGTGCGCACCGCACAGCGCCAAGGGCGGTACAAACCGCCGCCTCCCGCAGCGTTCGAGATGGTGACCGACCTGTTCCGAGCGGTCGACTGCGCCAACCCGGTCATCGATTTCGCGGGGGCGGTGATCGTCGCCAGCGACACGTGCTTGCGGGATGATACACACCGGATCGCGGTGCTGGGTGTCGGCCTCGGCCAGACACGCGATGGCCCCGCTCACGTGGACGACATCGCCCGGTACGATCACCTCGCCCGTGCCTGCGTGACGGCGTACGAGCAGGCAGGCGTTGATCTCGGCGACGCGTTCCGCCGCCATCGCGCCCTGATCGAAGTCTATACCTGCTTCCCGGTCGCACCGCTTGGCTTTCTGCTCGCTACGGGGATCGCTCGGGATGTCGCCGACATTCCCGCCGTACTCGCTTCGTATGAAATCACCGTTGCTGGCGGCATGAACATCGGCCGGGCCCCATGGAACAATCCAGCGCTCAATGCGCTGGTGGCAATGTGTGATCGCCTGCGCGAAAACGCGATATCAGGTGTCGCTTGCCCCCGTCTGGGTGCAGTGCATGGCAACGGCGGCCTTGGCTATCGCCAAGGCGTGGCGATGCTCGGCGTGGCCTAGTTTCCTGAGTCTGAAGGTGACACGAGGGAAGCGCGGTGCGGCTCGTCGAAAATGCCTACATGCCAAATTGCCGTTGGGCCTCAAACGCGTTCCTGCCTTCGACAAGTTCGGGCGACCATTGCTGAACCAAAGCGGCAAACGGCGGCAGTGGATGAGATCGGGCCGCTGGCGGACCGGTTTCCGCGGAACGGCCGGACCGTGGCGTTCGCAGATGGCCGTCTGCACTCGTTTCGCCATTTTTTCTGCTCGATCGCCTTTCGCAGCGGCGTCGAAGAAACGACAATCATGGAATGGCTCGGGCACCACAGCAGCCAGGTGACCGCCATCTACCGGCACCTGGGCGACCGGACCGCCCGGGAACGGATCGATCGAATTCGGTTTGTTGAAAGCATGTTGCAGCGTAGCGACGTGCAGGAATCCCAGTAACAGGAGGCATCGAGGCAATCGATGTGAGCGTGATTGGCACACGATTGGCACAATGCACTGTGCCAATCAGAAACGCCCTCGTAACCGACTGATTTTCAGCCGGTTACGAGGGCGGTCCGAAGAATACGGAGAGGGGGGGATTCGAGGATGCCCTTGTCGCCAAACATGGCTCGCACCACACTTCAGCGCCCAAGTTGTTTGAGGGCAACTGTTTGCGTCACTCTGGATGCTCCCCGTCGTTCCCCGTTGTACCCAGTTGTGAACATCGTCAACCGGGACAAAAACGGGACAACCTCAAATCGTCACCCTCTACGCTTCCCTGGCCAGCTCAGTGGACGCCGATCGCCTCGATGACCACGAACACCACGCTGATGCTGCTTGTGGTCGGCATGGCGGCGCGGATCAATCGGCCCAAGCGCGGCGCGATCTATGCCCGGCACTCCACCGGCTTTCAGAAGAGCGTGCCCGACCAAGTCCGCGAGTGTCTGGCGTGGGCCCAGGCCAACGGGATCACGGTGGCGGAAGATATGATCTTCCGCGATGAAGGTATCTCGGGTCGATCGGACAAGCGGCCGGGTCTGGAGGCCCTGATCACGGCACTGGAGCAGAACCAGGTCGATGTGGTGATTGTCCTGCAGACCAACCGCCTCTACCGCAAGCTCTACGCGATCCTGCGATTCGTCGCGGAACAGATCGTTGACTGCAAGAAGCGTCTCGTTTTTGTGTCCCAAGCGATCGACACGGACGAGGATGGGGAACGTTGGGAATACCTGCTGCCGGTGCTGGGGCTGATCGATTCGCTGCGATCCAAGATGTCCAAGGCCAACATCCAGTCGGCCCACAAGGGGCTGCATAAAAGTCGGCGGCAGTGGGGCACGCGGACGTTTGGCTACCGGGGGCGGCCTGTCGAGGGCGTGATGACCAACCGCGGTCGCCCGGCCCAGACGTGGGCGATCGATGAGACCGAGTCCCAGTGGGTGCGGCGGATCTACGACTGGTTTGTCCGGCACGAGTTGTCGGTCGAGGAGATCGCGCGACGGCTCAACCGTGAGCTGGCGCCGCTCTCGCCCAAGTGCGTCACCGGGCAGTGGACGCGGCAGGCTGTGATGGGGGTATTGAAAAACCCGCGTTACGTCGGCCGCTGGCCCTACGGCGCGGAAGAAACCATTTGGCAGAACCGGGCCAGCTATGGTCGGCAGGTGGCGCGCGAGATGCCGCTGGACTTGCAGGTGTTTGATGATCTACGTCTGATCGACGATGCGACGTGGGCGGCGGCGCTGCAGCACTGGTACGCGGCGCACGATCAGCCGATGCCGGATGGCCGGGTACGGCGCTCGCAGCTGACGCAGAAGCGGTTGATGCCGACGAAGGCCGAAGATCCACAGGTGATCGAAAAGGTGATGCGGTTGTTCGAAGGGGGTGTGCTCTATGGCGAGATCGCCGCGAAGCTGGGGCTTGGTCGCAACACGATTACGAAGATTATCCGTGCCTGGCACGAGGCGCAGGGGCGTGCCGTGCCCGACGGGCGGGGCCGACGAAAGCAGCTGACCCGACTCTCCAGAACGTAAAGTTGAGCGTCGGATTGACACGAGCGGTCGAGCGCATGCCATCACCGATCGTATGCATCTGCAGCGGTCGGTGGTGGCAGCCAGCGCAGCCGGTGTATGAGCCGTATCGCGATGCCGTGCCCGACACACTGCCCCACAAGTTCAACCGCCTGCGCAAGTCCGCAGGCGAAACATCCGGCCGGCGCTCTGCCGACCTGGCCACGACCTGCCGCGACGCAGGCCTTTCGTCCCCTTTGTGCTTCGATGAGTTGCGTGCCGGTGAACGGCGGGTGCTCGCGGAGACGGAAACGGAAGGCTTCGCGCGGCAGGTTAGCTCACGCGCGGACGCCGAATGACTCACGCCTTTCTCTTATGTATCAGGGATGGAGGTGAAGTCACAACGTTCGTGTTCACGGCCGGCCACAGGGACATGTGCTCGAGGCTCTGCCGCGAACTCCGGACTCCGTCGACCGCCCCGTGGGTTACGTGGGATCCTGAGATGGCGATGATTCGCTATGGAAGCGGGTTGACACACTCCGAGGTACGCTCGACGGTAGATGGGATGGGTGACGCGGGCGATGATGCGGATCGATGGTTGAAGGCGGTATCATGCCCGCTCGTGTACCGTCGCGTTGGCGGCTGGACGAATCGTGGGGCGAGATGAGGCGATGTTATGAAGTGGCATGAACAGACCTGGCAGGACATCAAAGCCCTGGACAAGGCGACGCCGGTGGTGATGCCGCTGGGCTCGATCGAGCAGCACGGCCACCACCTGCCGATCTGCACGGACACGGTGCAGGTGACCGCGATCGCCGAGCGGGCCGAGGCGGCGCTGGGCGAGCGCGCGATCTTCCTGCCCACGCTCTGACTGGGCTCGAGTCTCCATCACCTGGACTTTGCCGGCACGCTCAGCCTCAAGCCCGCGCTCTACACGCAGGTCATTCAGGACCTCGCCACGTCCGTGCTGCAGGCGGGCTTCCGCCGCCTGTTGTTTCTGAATGGTCACGGCGGCAACGAGACGCCCGCCGCGCAGGCGCTGACCGAGCTGGCCGTGGTTGAGCCGATGGCGGCCGACGCGCTGCTGGCCTTCGCGTCGTGGTGGTCGGTGGGCAAGCCGGATGCGGCGAAGCTGAGCATGCAGACGCCCGGCATCACCCACGCCTGCGAGTACGAGACGAGCCTGATGCTTCACCTTCGGCCGGAACTGGTGAAGCACAAGCTGGCCAGCGATGCGCCGACCATCATCGACAGCCCCTGGCTGCAAGGTGAAAAACGCGTCGCCCTGTTCCGCCGCTTCAGCCGCATGACCGCCACCGGCAGTCTGGGCTAGCCCACCATCGCGAGCGAGGCCAAGGGCGCTGCGTTGTTGGAGGCGGTGACGGAAGACGTCGTTGCCTTCGTGAGCGAGTTTGCCACCTGGCCGATGCCCGAAGCGCTCGGACCGAGGTGAGGCATCGCGTCGCATCGCGTCAGCGCCGCTTGATCGCCCACATCTCGATCTCGACGCGCATGGCCAGCAGCAGGGCGGTGCCCACCGCCGTCCGCACCGGGCGCGGCTCGGGCATCGCGTCCTGGTAGACCGCGTTGAAGCGCGGCCACTCATCCAGATCCGCCAGGTAGACATTGACCTTGAACACGTCGGCGAACGTGCAGCCGGCCTCGGCGAGCTGGCGCTGGCAGTTGGTCAGCGTCACCTGCGTCTGCTGTTCAATCGTCTCACCCACCACCGCGCCTGCCTCATTGAGCGGGCCCTGGCCGGAGATCACCACCAGCCGATCGGCGTCCACCTCCAGCACTGGCGAGTAGGGGCCGGCCCCGACATGCTGGCGGGCCGTGTGCGGCCGATGCTTTTGCGGTCGGTCCGCCTCCGCCCCCGCCCCCGGGCTGGCGGCGCTGCCCATCGGGTTGGGCAGGTAGCCCACGAAGCCGACGATCTTCCACCGGCCGTCGATGCGCCGCAGGCGATACAGCGTCTGCCAGCACAGGGTGATCGCGCCGCCGCCTTCCAGCGGCACCTGGCCGTCGAACTTCTTGTGCGCAATAGCGCGGTCGCCCTGGATCTCGATGTCGCGCAGCACGGTGGCGGTGTAGAGCGCCGCTTCCCGATCGCCTTGCACTTGCACGCTGGCAAAGTCGCTGGCCTGCTTCAGCCATGAATCGCGATACGCCGACAGCTCGGCGAACTGCAACCGCCACGCATCCGGGTTGGCACGGAAGTGGGCGTTGAGCCCTTCAAATTCGTCTTCCTGAAAGTCGTCCGCCACGATCGACCAGTCGCGCTGCAGGAAGGCATCAAAGTCCCGCTTGACGAGCATTTGCCAGATGGCGTGCCGGTCGGCGTCGGCTTGCGGGAACGGATTGGCCTGAAACAGCGAACTCATTCGTAAACCTTTCTATCTAATGCGTAATGCTTCACCGCCGCCTCATCCAGCGCCACGCCCAGCCCCGGCCCCTCGGGCAAATATACGTGCGGCGGCTCGATCCGCAGCGGCTGCTTGAGTAAATCATGCTCCCGCACCATACGGCCGAAGATATCGCTGGGCCAGGTGCAACTCACCGCCGCCGCGGCCTGGTGCACGTACATCGCTTCGAGGATGCCCAGGTCCACCTCCGAACCATGCCAGCAGGGCAGGTTCGCCGCCGCCGCGATGCGGTCGAGTTGCGCAAAGCCCGCCAGCCCGCCGTTGAAGTTGAACCCATCCACCGCGCGATGCTGCAGCGCGAGGACGGCGTCCGACACCCGCTGGCCATGCACGATGTAAGGCAGCGACACATGCAGCACGATGCGGATCGGGCTCAACTTTCGAAGCTCCGCATACTCCGCCAGCATCCAGCGCGGAATCGGGTCTTCCAGACAAAGCACGTTGCCCACCTCGGCGAGCTTCGCGATGCGCGACCGCGCTTCGTCCGCTCGCTCCCACCGCTCGTTGGGGTCCAGTGTCACCGTCATGCCCGGCGACGCCTCAGCCACCCGCTCGCACCAGCCGACCACATCATCGTCCAGCCCGCACTTGAGCTTCCAGTTGTCAAAGCCCTGCTTGGCGAACCGCTGCGCCATCGGCCCCATCTCGTCGACCGTGCGATGCCCCGTCCACGCACCGACCTTCACGCGATCCCGCACCGGTCCGCCGAGCAGGTCAGCCACGCGCAGGTCGTGCAGTTTCGCGTAGGCATCGGTGATCGCACACTCAAAGCCGTCATACTCCCGGCAGTGCCCGATGGGCAACTGCTGCCGATTCAGCGTCAGGATGTCCTGCCCGATCAGCGAGCGGGCGATGTTGTCGATTGTCGCCGGTGCATGATCGCGATAGCACTCGCCCAGGCCGACGATGCCGCTGTCCAGTTCCAACTCAAGCATGACCTTGCTCAGCGCATCGAACTGCACCGACCACGTCGCCTGGCCGGCGACGGTGATCTTGTGCAGCGGATGATCCACACTGGGATGATTGACCGCACCCTCCTTGGCAGGCACCTTCACTTCATGAACGATGATGCGACGGATCACATTCGACTTGCTCATCAGACCAGCCCCTTGTCTGCGGCCATGCTGGAAATACCGCCATCCACCCGCAATACCTGCCCGGTGATCATCCGCGCTGCCTCGCTTAAAAGGAACACCGCCGCCCGGCCGCAGTCGATCGCTTCGATCTGCCGCTCCAGCGCCTGGTAGTTGCGCACGTAGCGATCGACCCACGCCTGCGGATCGTCGGTGAAGCTGCGCATCAGTTCGAGATTCTGCTCGGCATGCACATAGCCGGGGGCGATCGCGTTGCAGCGGATGCCGTGTCGGCCGTAGTCCACGGCGATGCCGCGGGTCAGGCCTTCGACGCCCGCCTTCGCCTGCGCGTAGAGGCCGTAGCCGGTCATGCTGCCGTAGGCCATGATCGACGAGACGTTGACGATGCTGCCAGGAATGTTGCGTTGCCGACAGTGCTGCAAGAACGCCCGGCTCATCAGCCATACGCCACGCGAGTCCACCGCGTGCAGCCGATCGTACTCTTCCAGCGTCGTCTCGGCGACCGGCTTGGTCAAGCCCACGCCCGCGTTGTTCGCCAGCCCGTGCACCTGCCCCACCGCTTTCGTAGCCTCGGCGAACAGGCGATCCACGTCCGCCGGCTCGCTCACGTCACCCGCCAGCAGCATCGCGTCGGGGTGCCGCTTGCGGACCTTCTGGAGCTTGTTGGTATCCACGTCGTTGACCAGCGGCCGACCGCCCGCTTCCACCACCGCGTCTACCACGCCCGCCCCCACGCCCACGCCCGCGCCGGCCGTGATCAGAATGTGCTTGCCCTGCAGTTGCATCGTGTCCCTTTCCGCGGTGTCGGTCGGCAACGAGTTTACAGGATGCCGTAGGTCTTGAATGCGTCCGTGCTGCTCATGCCGTTCTCAATCGCCTTCCGCACCGTCTTCTCGCCGCGGGCTTCCTGGACGAACTCGCGTCGATGGATCGCGACGCCTACGACGCTTTGGAGATGATCGAGCAACCCACCGGGCGGGACATTGAAACTCATGCATTTGACTGGTCGGTGGTTGCCGCTCGCAAGCCGGTGATGGTCGATGAGGGGCTGATGACCTTGCAGTCGATGCAAGTGGCTCGAGCGCAAGGGTGGTCCGGCTTTGCACTGAAGACATGCAAGGGTCACAGCTTTGCGCTCGTCGCGGCAGCCTGGGCCAAGCGGCACGGCATGCAGGTGTCGTTGCAGGATCTGACCAATCCTGGGCTGAGCGCGATGCATGCAGCGATCTTTGCCAGTCGCGTGCCGACCATGAATGGCGTAGAACTCAACTCGCCACAGTTCACCCCCGCCGCGAACGCTGGTTGGCTGGATCGTTACCCCGGTCTGTTTACGATTCGTCATGGCATCCACCAGCTTCCAGCACCCACGACGCCCGGCTTGGGCGGAGAAGGTTCGGCCGGAGCCAGAACGGCCGCGCCGTTTGAACGAAACAGCGAGAAAAGCCGTTCTGTCAATCCATGAGACCAAACCATGAGCAACGATTATTCTTTTCCAGTCCGCACCGGCTGTGTCGCGCCAAATCGATGGGGAAGACGCTGCTGTATATCCGTTGCAAATCGCAGGCTCGCCGTCACGAGGCTAATGTCACGATCCGCATACATCGAAGAAGGTAATCGCATGAAAACGTTCTGGTCTTGCACCTTCAGCTTTGTGTTCCCACTGTGGCTCGTCGTCGCTGCTCCCGCCATCGCCCAGCCGATTCCCGGCGATGGCATGCGCATCGACGCGATCTCCGACGACTTCGAAGACCTTGCCTGGTCGTTCAATCACGACACCGCCACCTCGGCGAACGGCCTGTGGCGCGGCTCGTTCCGTGGGGCACCGGATGTGGTGGAACCCATCGCTTCGCCGGCTGGCGGCTTGTCCGGTCAGAGCCAGTCGCTGCTGCTGCGTTCGCAGGACTTCGGCAAGGACGCCACGCCCGGCCAGGATGACTTCGTCAGCCAGAGCTACACGAACCGGGGCGTGACGTCGCCCACCCGGGCCGACCTGCCCAGCGTGATTGCCCGCGTATACCTGCCTGAGGTGGATGAGCTGAACACCGACTGGGGCGTGTTCGGGATGCGCCTGGAAGCGGTGTCGAATGATCGCGTCGGTGGCGTCGATGCCCTGGGGCGGTACTACCCGAGCATCTGGATCAACTACTGGCCGCAGGGCGAGTCGAATCATCCGACACGCAGCCAGCCGTACCTGAGCTTCCGCCTGGGTGACGGTTATGCCATCGACGTGGCGGGGCCGTACCTCGCCGGCGGCGGCTGGTACACGTTCGGCCTCGCCTTCGACGAAGCGGGCATCGCCCACTACTACGCCAGCGGCGGCGTGGATCCGCTGACCGAAGCGGACCGGGTGTTCAACTCGACGCAGTTCGCCACGAATCACACCAGCGGCGTGAACCCGGGGATGGACAGCGTGAACTATCACTTTTTCAGCATGGGCTATCCGGCGACCCATGACTGGTCGATGGCCTTTCTGATCGACGACGTGTCGGTGTTCGTGATCCCCGAGCCGGGCTCGGCCTTGCTGGTGCTCGGCACGCTGGCGGGGATGCTGATGCGGCGACGACGGCGGTGAGCCATGCTCCATGACTGGCGATTGCCGGGCTTAGGGCGAAGCGCGTCATGGCTCGATGCGTTTGAGCAAAATGTTTTCATTTCGTGCCGAAGTTGGCTTTAATCTTTGGCTCCAGCGACTACGATGCCGGCATCGTGTGGATTCCGATGCCGGGGTGTCGAGTTGTCAATCATGAACGTGCTGGTAATTGGTGGGGCGGGTTATGTGGGCGCGATTGTTCGGCCGGCGCTGGAAACGGTGCATGGCTGCCGGTATCTGGACCTGCGGCCGGTGCCGGGTGCTGAGGATCGCACTTTTGTGGGCGACGTCAACGACCCGGCAGTCGTTCGTGAAGCGGTGCAGGGGCAGGACGCCCTGGTTTACCTGGCGATGGGTACCAACAACGGCGATCGACGCACGGTACAAGATATCGACGCGGCTTTTAACGTGAACGTGCGTGGCCTGTACCGCACGCTGGCTGCGGCTTTGGAAGCTGGCGTTCGGCGGATATGCGTGGCCAGTTCGTTGAGTGTATATCGCCACTGTCACCGCTCGGCGATAGACGAAAGCTGTGCCGCCGACGCATGGGAGCCCTACGGCCTGAGCAAGCGAGTCGGTGAATTTCTCTGCCAGGCGGCGGCGCAACAATGCCCCGACGCCACGCTCGTGGCCTTGCGTCTGATCCTGCCGCGCAACGAAGCGGACTGGCCGCAGTATCGCTTTGACCCGGCCAAGGAACGTAACGTCTTCGCCTTGGGGCCACGCGACACACGCGAGCTGTTTCGCAAAGCACTGGAACTCGATCGCCCCGGCTGCCACATCGTGCAGGCCAGCGGCGACATCACCAACGAGCGCCTGCCCAACCACCGTGTGCGTGAACTGCTGGGCTGGTCGCCGCAGAACCACTGAACCCACATGCCTGTTTCCGCCCCACCCCCGTCCGACGGCCCGGTGCTGGACCTGCGAAAACACTCGCTCCGCGAAATCGCGGCGCGCCTCGGGCCCATCCTGCGGCCGCACCGCGGGCGGCTGGTGGTCGGCTGCACGCTCATCGCCATTGCCGGCGGCATCTTCGGCGTCATGCCCCTGTTTCTCAAATACCTCATCGACGAAGCCATCCCCCAGCGCAGCATGCAACTGACCTTGCTGATTTCAGGCGGCTTCGTGCTCACCCACGCCATCCGCACGGGCATCTGGTTCATCGCCATGCAGCAGATCCTGCTCACCCAGGAAAAAATCACCTTCGCCCTGCGCAACGCCGGCTTCAGCCACCTCCAGCGCCTCTCCCTGCGCTTCCACCATCGCTTTCCCTCCGGCTTCCTCTACCAGAGCGTGTTCGGCACGGCGATCAACGCTGTGGGCGGGGCGATGCAGACCATCTTCAAGCAGCTATCGCTATACATCGTCGCGATGGCCACCAGCCTCATTGCCTGCCTCATGCTCAGTGTGCCTATGACCGCGATCATCCTCGCGGGCTGCGTGGGCTACGTCGTGATCAGCCGATGGACCTCGCCGCAGATCTACCGGGCGACTCGGCTCAAAAATGAATCACAGAACCAGATCTCCGACTTCATCGTCGACCGCCTGCGCGGTACGCGCACCATTCAGGCCATGGCCATCGAACAGCAAGTCGAAGACGAGTTCGCCACCCGCCTCTGGCCAGCTCAGCTAAGGGCGCTGGACGCGGTGAAGCAGACGTTTCGCCTGAGCGTTATCACCAACATGGCGGGCTACTTCGTCACCGCCTGCATCATGCTCGCGGGTGCCTATGCCATCTTTGAAATGGATCTGAGCCTCGGCGATCTCGTCGCCTTCATGGCCTACCAGGCCACCTTCATCACCATCGTCGCCACGCTCACCAACGTCTGGGGCGACATCACCGCCGCCCGCGCCGGCCTCGACCAGTTGCTGACCATCCTCAACACCCCCAGCCATGTCGAAGAACGGCCCCACGCCACCATGCCCGCCAGCGTCCACGGCGACCTGACACTCGAAAACATGAGCTTCGGCTACGAACCCGATCAACTCGTCCTGCAAAACCTCAACCTCACCTTCCCACGCGGCCAGAGCGTCGCGCTCGTCGGCGCCAGCGGCGGGGGCAAGACCACGCTCGCCAACCTGCTGCTGCGCTTCTACGACCCGACCCACGGCCGCATCCTGCTCGATGGCAACGACATTCGCGAGTTGCCGCTGAAAAACTATCGCAGCCTCTTCGGCGTCGTTCTGCAAGACCCGTACCTCTTTAACACCTCCATTGAAGCCAACCTTCGTTGTGCCCGGCCCGAAGCCAGCGAAGCGGAAATCATCGAAGCCCTCGATCGCGCCCGCGCGTGGGAGTTCGTTCAGCACCTGCCCGGCAAGCTCCAGTACCAGGTCGGCGAAGGCGGCTCGCGCCTCTCCGGCGGCCAGCGCCAGCGCCTCGCCATTGCCCGCTGCATCATGCTGCAAAGCCGTTTCGTCATCCTTGATGAGCCGACCTCCGCACTCGACGTGGAATCCGAGCGAGCGGTGCAGGAAGCGTTCGATTCGCTATTCGCGGATCGCACGACCTTCGTCATCGCCCACCGCCTGAGCACGATCCGCCATGCCGATCGGATTCTCGTCTTGCAGAACGGGCAGGTGATTCAGGACGGCCACTACGATCAGCTCGTCGCGGAACGGGGCGTCTTCCAGCGGCTGCACGCGATGGCCGCTGGTACGGCGTAGGGATGGAAGGGGCGGTCACTGATATCCACCTTGGCTTTTACGCTCTATTGGAGATCGTAGGTAACTGAAAGCATTGCGGCACGCCTGCCGTGGTGCAACCGCCGACCTTCGTCATCGCAACGCCAGCATTTCCATGTCGGGTCGAGTGTGGATCAGCCTCGGATGCGCTGCAGCCTGACATCAATCGATTTCTTTCCGGCAAGGCCGCCCAGGTCGATCGTGGCGGTATCGGAATCAAACGGATGGGGCGATTGGCCATCGATATGCACCGCATCGAGCTGCCACGGATGGGGCAGGCGGAGCCGCAGCGTGACTTGTTTCAAGTTGGGGTGCTGCGGCAACTGCACGACGCCCCTGACCCGGGGCGTTGCGGCATTCAGTTGGCTTGTGAAGCGATAGCTCACTGGTCCGAATGCCGTGGGCATGTCGTGCACGGCCAGAACCTGCCCATCATCCAGCCATCGCGGCGGCGTGGCATGTGCCAGACGCAGCGTGTCCGGTACGCCGTTGCCCTGGGCATCAAAGTCATAGACCAGAATGTGGCGCAGCAGCACGTTGAACCATCCCTGCCCCGCCGAGTTTGGTGGGAGGAACAAGCTTCGGCCGGGCGGATCAAGCTGGCCGTGGATTCGGCTCTCGGCCAGCGAGGCAATCTCGCCGGCGTAGCAGGTGTCGTGGGTCATGCCGATGGCCAGCTTGCCGTAAAGGGCCAGTTCCAGTTGATCGGCGTCGTCAGTGCGAGCCCAAGCTTCCACGAGCCCGGCGCCATACAGATCGTCGATCCCACATTCGAGCAACGTCGTCGTGGTGTTGTAGTCTGACTGCGGCGTCCAGCGCACCAGACTGGCGCAGAGGCCGCCGCGTTGTTGATACGTGTCGAGCATGGCCGATTGCGCTGGGTGATCGGTGGGCAACACCCCGCTGGCAATGGCGTAGGGCGCGACCAATGCCCAGTATGAGCCGAGCGTGGTTTTGGTCAGTTGGCCGGTGGGCGTCGGTTCGTCGCCGTGCAGTTGCATGGGCACGAACGGAGGATTCGCCTGCCAGTCGGTGGACGCTTCCACGGCCTGGAGAATCGCCGCACGCATTGACTCGGCATGCGCCAGCAACTTCTCGTCCGCCAAGGCGAGTGCCGCATCGCGCAGGCCTCGCCACGCCACCGCGTTGCCGTTGAACGAATAAACCATTTGCGGAAGATCGCCGCAATATTGCGTGGGCGGCAGCAGGCCGTGTTGCTCGGTGTTGCGGCTGGCGGCGATCTGTTGGGCCCAGCGGCGCATGCGTCGGCCGTGTCGGCGCAGGATCACACCGTTGTCGCCTTCAAGCTGTGCCAGTCGGCAAAGCCGTGTCAGTCGACAACCGAGGTCATGAGGCATCACGTTCTTCTGGTCATAGAAGGTGACCTGTTCAAAGAAGCGCACCGCCGCCTTGATGTGGCCCCAGCATGCGAGAGCCGTGCAAGCCAGCCCGGTCTCATCGGTGTACATCCGCTCGTAGGGGTTGTGCACCGAGTAGTTGAGTTGCCCGCGGTTGGCGATGACATAGAGGCTCGCGAGCACGGCCTGCCTTGCCTGATCGACACGCGGCTCGGGAAGCTCGGCGGTCGCTGATCCGGCGGGAGCAAGTTGCTGCTGCCATTGCCGAGCGACTTCGTTCATCCGGTCGTGCCAAGCGGTCGGCTCGGCCATGTCGGCGAGGAAGGCGGCGTTGTTCACCAGTGCCCGCTCGGTTTCAATCGCCCAGGCCGAGCGCTCGGAGGCGGGGTGGTTGATCAGCGTGTGCCGGGCCGGCTGATCCAGCAGGAGCAGGCATGCCTCGTGTTCCGTTGAATCTGCAGCAGGCGACCAGACAAGCGTCTGCTCCGCTTCGTCCCATTGCCACCCCGGGCCGACGCCGCCGAACAGATGCCCTTCGTCATCCTGCAACGCGCCGCCCGTGCATTGCAGGTTTGCCGGGATCGACTGACCCGCGTCATCGTGTCGTGCCAGGCGAGCCCGCCAGCGCAGCGGTGCGGTCGCCTCGGGCTTGCCCTTGACGGTGCAGCGCAACCACGCTGCCAGCCGGCCGGACGCGCCTGGCACGTCAGCGGCAAAGACATCCAAGGTGAGTGTCTGCGGCCCGGCCATCCACTGCCAGCCAGCAATCGGCAGGCAGCCGTCGTGCCAGCGCGGCTGGGCGCAAACAGGCTGCCACCCATCGCCGGCATTCACTTCCAGCGTCACTGACCAAGCCGGCCCGTTCCAGTGCGATGCCTGGTCGACGCCGATCGGCCGTTTGTTCACCTCGATGCCCAAGTGTACCGCCGAGCCATCGGAGACGACACGAATCTTGCGTTCACCTTCCGGCTCACTCAAGACAAGCGGATAGGCCTTGAAGGGCGCATTGACGTAGCGAAGCGGGGGCAGCATCGCGGCCAGCGCTTCGAACGACGGCCGCTCGCCCGTGGCGGCCAACCGGGCCGCCACGGCGTCCTCCGCAGTCTGCTCAAACTCGGTCAGCGGCGCACGCGGGGGCCATTGCCTGGCTTTTGGAGCCGACGAAACTTCGGGTGTGGCACCCGTTACGTCCACGGCAGGATCGGAATCAGCCACGAAGCCTCCTGTTGGTCACTTGGGTCTGCGGATCCTTGAGGCAACTCAATGTAACCGGTTGCTTAACTATAAACAACCGGTTATTCTACGATCGGCCATGATCACCTTATCCGTCATTGCGAAGCGCACTGGCCTCACCAAGACCACGGTGTCGCGCATCTTGAACCATCATGACGGGTACCCCCGGGCAACGCGTGACCGGGTCCTGAAAACCGCCCGAGAACTCGGCTACACGCCCAATCCTTTGAGCCGGGCGTTGGCCGGGGCGCGGAGCATGTCGGTCGGGGTGCTGATAAACAGTCTCGACCCGTTGCTGGCCAAGGCGTTGCAGGCCATCGAACGGCACAACGCTGACCTGGGCTGTCGCAGCTATGTGGCAGTCACGGGCCATCACGCGCCGGCAATGGATGCGGACACGGTGCGCGACCTGCTGGCCAGACGCGTTGATGGACTGCTGGTGGACAATGACCAGGCGCTGCCTGCCGAGGCGCGGACACTGCTGGCGGAGGCGGGCGTGCCGGTGGTCTACCTGCGGACTGCGCCGCGCCACGCGCGACTGGCTGTGCGGATTGAACGACGTGGCGCTATCAAGGCGCTGGTGTCGCGCCTGAAAGCGTTGGGTCATCAACGGGTGGCTTACGTGCGGGCAGCGGACGAAGCGGCACTGGCCAGCTATTACAAGCCGATGCTGGCTGAGCTTCGTCAGGCGGGTATGCTGGAGTGGCAGGACGAACGCTGGGGCTTGCCGACTGTGCGAGAGGGGGCGGACGCGGTGATCTCGGCGGATCATGTGCAGGAGGTGTATCGAATGGTCAGCCAACTTCTGCAGGTCGGTGATTATCCCACAGCCTTGTTGTTCCCCGACGACGAATGGGCGCTGGCCGCGCTGGCGGCGGCGCGGGACTGCAGGGTCGCCGTGCCGGAAGATCTAAGCATTGTCGGGCACGATGGGCACCCCTTGGCGGCGCTCGCTTCCCCGGCGCTCACGACTTTTCACGAGCCGGCGGCGGAGGCGGCGTTGCTGGGGGCGCAACTGCTTCAGCAGGCGATCGGTGCGGAACAACCGTTAGCGGAGCGAGCCGAGCACACGTTGCATGCAGAACTGGTGTCCGGCGGAACCCTGGGGCGGGCGAGAACATGAACCAGCCAGCGACACGAACAGGTGCCGGTTTGGTGGTGGCGGCAGTGCGATGTCATGTGTGCGAGCATGCGCTTCGGCCGGAGGTGGTGATCCGCTCTCATGCTGGCGTGCACGACCGGTCGCGATACCTGCTGGTGGAACTGGTAGACGCGGATGGCTGTCAGGGCTGGGGCGAGGCGGCGACGACGCCGATCTGGAGCGGCGAGTGGGCCCAGACGGAGGCGGAACTGGTTCGCGGACTACTCGCACCGGCGATTGTCGGTACGAGCTATGAGCACCCGAGCGAACTGCTGACGAAGCTCGATGCAGTTTGCTGGGGCCATCCGTTCACCAAGGCGGCGGTCGAGACGGCGGCATGGGATCTGTGGGCTCGTCGGCAGCAGCGGTCGGTGCTGGAACTCGTGGCTGACCGTCCGCCGTCGACTTCGTTGCCGACGCGGGCGAGCATCGGTGCGTACCCGCTGGAACAGACGCTGCGGATGGCCACGGAATTCCATGCTCGCGGGATTCGATGCTTGAAGTTCAAGGTGGGTCTACCGGGTGTAGACGATGCGGTGCGGTTGCGAGCAGTGCGTGAGGCGGTCGGGTCGGACGTGGTGTTTACGCTGGATGCCAATGGGGGTTACCCCTCGGCAGACGTGGCGTTGCGGGCGCTCGAAACGATGCTGCCTGTCGGCATCGCGTTGCTGGAGCAGCCGACGCCGCGCGATCGGCTGGACCTGCTGGCGGCGGTGCGGCGGCATGCGAGCGTGCCGGTGATGGCGGACGAAGCGATCTTCACCGCCGACCAGTTGGCCATGGCCCTGGACCTCGACGCGTTCGACGTGCTCTCGGTCTACCCGGGCAAGAATGGCGGCTTCTCGAATGCGCTGGCCATGGCGCGCACGGCCGCCGCAGCGGGCAAGGGTTGTGCCGTCGGCTCAAATCTGGAAACCGACGTCGGCCTCGCGGCGATGACGACACTGGCGGCCGGCTGCAAAGCCTTTGACGTCGAGCGGTGGCCGGGTGATTTCGCGTCGTCACTGTATTACACCGGCAGCGCCGTGCACGAGCTTTTGGCGCTTGAAGACGGCCGCATTGCCGTGCCGGACGGGCCGGGCTTTGGTGTGGAGCCGAGGCTATGACTGATCCGATTCCGACGATCATCGACGTGCACGCGATGCTCGGGGTGGAAAACCACCTTCGCCTCGATGCCGATGCGCTGCTGGAACAGATGGACCGCCACGGCATTACCGCGGCAATCACCCGGCCGATGGGGCGTGAACTGGTCTGGGCCTGGCGCGAGGGCAACGACGCGCGGTTGCGCCACAGTGAGGCCGACCGATTGCGGGCATGGGTGACCGCCAACCCGTGGGCCGGCAATGAGGCGATCGACGAGCTGCGACGCTGCGCCGATCGCGGCGCGGCGGGGCTGTTCCTCCACCCGGCCCGGCAAGGCTTCATGCCGATCGAGTCGGTGAACATGGCGTTGGTGGAGCAGGCGGCGTCGCTGAACTGGCCAGTCATGATGCAGGCTGGGACGTACGTTTACGGTGACATTCTAGCTATGGCGGAGGTGGCCCGGCGGTTTCCACAGACGTCTTTCATCCTCGGTGGCGGTGGGTTTACCGACATGTGGTTCGAGGTGCCCGATGCCATGGCCGAGCATGGCAACCTGCTGCTGGAAACATCGCTGCTTTGGGGCGACGCGATTCTCGAACTGGTGAACGCGGGTTTTGGCGATCGTCTGCTGTTTGGCAGTGGCGCGCCACGCAACCATCCGGAGGTGGTGTTGAACATGCTCGATCGGCTTGACCTGCCTGATGCGGCGCACCAGGCGATTCTCGGCGGCAATGCGCAGAGGGTGCTGACATGGTGAACGAGCCGATCTTTGATTTTCACTGTCACCTCGAGTCGCAATGGTTTGATCATGCGCTGATGGATCGAGCGACGTTTCTGGAAGGGCTCGACCGTTGCGGTGTGCGCCGGGCGTGCATCTTCACGGTAATGGGATTTTATGGTGAGTCGGTTGCGGCCAACGACCGGCTCGCGGCGACGGCTGCCGAGGCACCAGGGCGTCTGATTCCCTTTGCCACCGTAGACCCCAAGCAGGGCGAGGCGGCGGTGAAGGAGTTGAGCCGATGTCTGGAGCGCGGTGTGTTCCGAGGGGTGAAGTTTCATCCGTGGATGCAGAGCTTCGCGTCGACGATGGTGTGGCCGACGATGAACCGACTGCTTGGGCTGGCGGCCGATCATGGTGTGCCGGTGCTTTTTCATGATGGCACGCCGCCTTACAGCACGACCTTTCAGATCGCTGCGCTGGCACGCCGGTCGCCGCGGACCACCGTGGTGCTTGGGCATGGCGGGCTGGCGGACTACACCGAGGCGGCGGCGCAACTGGCTGCGGAGATTGCGAACCTGCATGTGTGCACCTGCTGTCCGAAAGCGGGCGATATTCAATATCTCGTGCAGCGTGTGGGACCGGAGAAGGTGCTGTTCGGTTCAGACTTTGGCGTGGCGGGCTGGCGGGTGCTGGCCGAGCGTCTGGATGACCTGGCGCACGCGGGGCTGAGCGAGGCGGCGCGGGGGATGGTGTTGTGGCAGAACGCGGAGCGGCTGCTTCGCTTGGAGACGAGCGATGCGTGACGTGCGGTTGGTTCAGTTGCAACGATCCGGCCAGCGAGCGGTGGCGATCGTGGAGGGCGATGCGCTCGTGCTGTTGCACGAGGTTCGTTCGGCCTACGGCCTCGCCGATCAGGCAGCCGAGGAAGGCGAGCCGTTGGCGGAAATCGCCTGCCAACTGGCAAAGGGGGATCGGTTGGATTACGACGCCATCTACACCGGCACCGGCGACTGGCGGTTGCTGCCTTGCTGGGATCATCCCGACGAGCCGGCGCGTTGCCTGGTGACCGGCACGGGCCTCACGCATCAGGCCAGCGCCGACAATCGTCAGGCCATGCACGAGCTTGAACCTGCCGAACTGACCGACAGCATGAAGATGTATCGCTGGGGCCTGGAAGGTGGTCGGCCGGCACCGGGGTGCATCGGCGTGGCCCCCGAGTGGTTCTTCAAGGGTGTCGGCACGGTGCTTTGCGCCCACGGGCAGCCGTTGACCGTGCCGCCATTCGGTGAAAGCGGCGGCGAAGAGCCCGAGATCGCCGGCTGCTATTTCGTGGACGCAAAGGGCCGACCCCGGCGTGTCGGCTTCGCCACAGCGAATGAGTTCAGTGACCACGCCCTCGAGAAGCGGAACTATCTCTACCTGGCCCCGTCCAAGTTGCGCGAGTGCGCGTTGGGCCCGGAGCTGTGCATCAGCGCTGACTTTGAGGACGTGCGGGGCGAGGTGTGCATTGAACGTGATGGGCAGACGCTCTGGTTCGCTGCCATTGCTACCGGCGAAGCCAACATGTGCCATTCGCTGGCCAATCTCGAACACCACCACTTCAAATACCCGCAGCACCGTCGACCGGGCGACGCGCATGTTCACTTCCTCGGCGCCGATGCCTTTTCCTACGGTACAGGCGTCGAACTGCGCGCCGGCGATCGCATGGTGGTGCAGTGGAGTGGGTTCGGCCGACCGCTGGTCAACCCGCTGTGCGTGGCCCGTGAGCGGCAGACGCTCGTCAAGGTGCAGCCGCTTTGAATGAATAAGACGTATGACCTCCATGGGACCCGACGAAAGGCAACGCATGCCACAGACATCACTGACCGGCCGACACTTGATTGACGGAACCTGGCAGGCGGACGCCACGGCGACGTTTCAGGCCATCGATGCGCAGCAGGGCGAAGCCTTGCCGCAGCCGTTTACCGAAGCGACCGCCGCGGACGTGGGCCGGGCAGTTCACGCAGCCACCACCGCGATGCACCAGCTTGCCGACCGCGACCCGCGCTGCGCCGCGCAGGCGTTGGACGCCATCGCCAACGCCTTGAATGAACATGCGGAAGCGATCTACGACGCTGCGGCGTGCGAGACCGCGCTGCCCCGACCACGCCTGGAAGGCGAGATGGCCCGCACCGTCAACCAGCTTCGCATGTTTGCCCGCTTCGTCGAAGCGGGGGACCACCTCGACCCGGTCATCGACGTGGGCGATCCACACCGTAGCCCCGCACCGAAGCCAGACCTGCGACGTGTGAATGTACCGATCGGCCCGGTGGTGGTGTTCGGCGCGAGTAATTTTCCGCTGGCCTTCGGCGTGGTGGGTGGCGACACGGCTTCGGCGCTGGCGGCGGGCAACGCGGCCATCGTGAAGGGGCATCCGGCTCACCCGGCCACCAACGAACGTGTGGCAAGTGCGGTTTATCAGGGTCTCGAAGCGGCGGGTTGCCCTGCCGGCCTGTTCGCGCTGCTGCAAGGGCAATCGCCGAAACTGAGCGAATGTCTTGTACAACACCCGGCTGTGGCGGCGGTGGGGTTCACCGGCTCGAAGCGCGTCGGCCGCCGGCTGCACGACCTCGCCGCCGCCCGCCCTCGCCCGATCCCCGTCTTTGCCGAAATGGCATCGGTCAACCCCGTGCTCGTGCTGCCGAAGGCCCTGGAGCGGGCCGAGCAGTTGGCCCCCGCTTTGGCCGATGCGGTGGCGCTGGGCAGCGGTCAGTTCTGCACCAAGCCGGGCTTGATCTTCACCGTGGGCGACGGCGAACCGCTTGCCCGAGCCATCGCCAGTCAGCTTCAGACCAAAGGCCCGCTCCAGATGCTCGGCACCCGATTCCGTGATGATTTTCTCGCTGCCACAAGGCAGCACGCGGCGCTGCCCGGTATTCAATCGCTGCTCCAGCCCATAGCCGACCAAACCTCGGCCTGCACCGCGTCGCTGCTGCTGACCGACGTGCATACGTTGCTTCAGCATCCCGCCTTGTACGAAGAAGTGTTCGGCCCGCACGCAATCGTCGTGACTTGCCCAGACCTGCACGCTTCGCTGCAAGCCATCGATCAACTCGATGGCCAACTCACCACCACCGTGCGCGCGGGCGACGGCGAAGCACCGGTACACATTCATCAGGTGCTGCAACGGCTCGCCGGCGTGTGCGGACGTATCGTTTACAACGGCGTGCCGACCGGTGTTGAAGTCTGTCATGCCATGGTTCATGGCGGACCTTACCCAGCCACGACCGCTGCCGCGAGCACCTCCGTCGGCACGCTGGCGGCGCGACGCTTCCTTCGACCGCTGGCGTATCAGAACGTGCCCGACGCTCATCTACCCCCGGCCCTAAAGAACGCCAATCCATTGGGCCTGTTGCGTCGCGTCGACGGGCTGCCAACACACAAGCCGGTGGAGTTCACTGCATGACCCGACCGATCCGCACGGCATTGATCGGCTGCGGTGCGATTGCCGAGCAGGGCCACCTGCCCGCCTTGCTCGCGCATCCGGACTTTCACGTCGTTGGCCTGTGCGATCCGCACGTCGAACCACGAGCGCGTCTGGCGCGGCAGGTGCCGAGCGTGAGACAGGTGGCCGATTACCGCGAACTGTTGGACGAGGCCGAGGCGTTCGTGCTGGCAGTGCACCCGGAGATCAGCGTTGCGATCGCGATGGACTTGCTGACGCATGGCAAGCATGTACTGGATGAAAAGCCGTTGGCCAATTCGCTTGCCGATGCCGAACGGTTACAGGCGGCGGTTGAGGCGTCGTCGGCCATCTACCAGGTTGGCTTCGTGTTCCGTTACAGCGCCTTTGCCGAGCAGCTTGCCGAGTTGATCGGCCAGCTTGGCAACCCCGTCAGCGCGAGCATCCGCATCTTCGACGAACGGCTGGACCCGCGCGACGCGGCCCATCGCGCGCGCATCGAAGGCATCCTCCAGCACAGTTCCGCGATCACGCATGAAGGCTCGCATTTCATCGACCTTGCCCGGCAGTGGAACCGTACGCCATTCACGAGCGTCCACGCCACGGCCGTACGGACCACGCCAGGCCTGCCCGGGCCGAACGTCTGGCACGCCAACCTGCAGCACGCCGACGGGGCGATGCTGCACCTGACGATCGGCTGGCTGCTGCCGACCCTGCCGCAAAGCAGCGTGCACGCGGTCGGCCCGCACGGCTGGCTCCACGCGCTGCCGGCCGGCGGCGCGGCGCAGTACCATCTGCATGGTCAATCGCAGCCCCACACGCTGCCGCAGATGTGTCAGCATTGGGCTGGCCAACTGAACCACTTTGCACGCGCGATCGAAACCGGCCGAACGAGTGGCGCGACATTTGAGGACGGCTATGCGGCGCTGACCACCACGCTGGCGTGCGAAGCCGCTACTGGCATCCTGCGGGAAAAGGGCCCATGACCATCGACGTGCACACTCACTGCTGGCGCTACCCCCAGCACTTCGACGCCAATTTCCGCGAGCAGGCCCGCCGTGCCCGTGCCGGCGTCGAAGTCGATCTGACCACCACCTTCGAGGACTACGCCCGGCAGGCGCCCCCTGGCACGCGGGCTATCGTCTTCGGCGGCAAGGCCCGTCTCTCGGGTTTGTGGGTTGAAGATGCATTCGTGGCGGAAACCGTCGCCCGGCATCCCGATCACCTGCTCGGCTTTCTTGCGCTCGACCCCACCCAGCCCGGCTGGGAAGACGAGTTGCGCGAAGGGCATCGGCAACTTGGCCTGCGCGGTGTGAAACTCATGCCCATGTACGCCGGCTTCCGACCGGACGATCGCCGACTCGATCCGCTGTGGGATTACGTCAGTCGCGAAGGCCTGCCCGTACTTGTGCACACCGGCACCACATTCGGAGCGCAGGCGCTGTAAATCTGCACGATCGGTCGGTCAAACCACCATCGCATGAGATCGATGTAGTGCGAAAGCTTTTCGCCAAACATGCCGCCGCTGGTCTGGTCGCTGACCCGTCGGCCGATGGTGATCCGCGGCACCGTGCCCTCACAAACATGACGGTCAGCTAGTTTCATCGTGTCGTGCTCTCCGTGCGGACGGATGGGGTGGCCTTCGGCTGCTCCTTGAAGGGCTTGGCCGACCGGCGAGGTGAGGTGGCGCCATTGAACACCTCCAACGTGAACCGGTCGCGCCAGAATCGCAGCGGTCGAGCACGGATCGCACTGGCGGGGAAGCGGTCCTGACTGACCAGCTTCTTCAGCGAGCCGGGCGTGTAGTGCGCCAGTTCGGCGGCCTGAGTCAGCGACAGGAGGGGTGGGTACTGATCGGCCAGCGTGGCGAAGGCGGTCTGCACTTCTTCGAGTGTCAGTGGACCGGCGGGCGTGGCCGTTGGTGACGACGGTGGGGTGTGCTGCTTGTTCATACCCCGTTTGTCGACGGGGATGCGCAGAACGGCCACTGGTACACGAAATTACCGTGGCGACTGGAAGGTGGAGATGGGCTAGACGGGGGGGACCGCATCCCCCGCGCCCCCCAAACTTAGGCCCTTTGGGGACCATTTGGGGACAGGGCGGTCCCGCGGGTGGCGGCGATGTGCAATAAAAATGGTCCGTAGACGCTTTTGCGTTCATACGGACCATTTAAGCGGAGAGGGGGGGATTCTCTTCCCGCCTTTGTTGCAGCACTGACGCCGAGTACGCAAAAACTACATTACAAGCGGTTTGCGGAGGATTCAAGCGTTTTGGTCCAACGGCTGATTTCCTTCCGCAGAACGCGAGAAGCGCTACAAATTTGCTACAAGGATTGGGATCCTACCGTCGGCTTTTGGCAGCTCATCACGCTCGGGCTGGGGCAGCGAGCGTTACAGCGGGCGAGACCGTGTCCGCCGCGACGTTCTACGGCCCCTTCGTCGCCAACCCCAGGCTTTCGACCGGCGCGGGCGACAACGTCAACGCAGGCATCTGCCTCGGCCTTCTTGCCGACCTGTCGGTCGAGCAGGCCTTGTGCACCGGCACTGCCACCAGCGGCTATTACGTTCGCAATGGTGCAAGCCCGTCACTTGACCAGCTCGCCGCCTTCTGCGATGAGCTGCCTGGCCCCGAGCAATAAAGGCGATTCGTCTGATCGTCGGCGGCATGGTGGGGCGGTCATGATGTGGCTGGCTCGGCTTTGCGTTGGCGAAGCACGCGGGCGGGCACGCCGGCGGCGACGCTCCACGGCGGGATGTCGCGGGTGACGACGGCGCCGGCGGCGATGACCGAGCCGCGGCCGATGGTGACGCCGGCGGTGAGGGTGACCCGGCCGGCGATCCAGACGTCGTCTTCGATTGTGATGGGATCGTGACGCACGCCCTGCTCGGTGATGGGGCGGTCGACATCGTCAAACACATGGTTGCCCGCGATCATCATCACGTGCGGCGCGATGCGGACGTGGTTGCCGATCTGGATCTGGCCGGTGGGGTTCTCCGGCGTGCCGTAGCCGACGAGCATGCTGAACGCCTGGACGGAGCAGTGGTCGCCCAGCGTGATGTTGCCTTGCAGGATGGCGTGAGGCGCAATGCTTGTGTGGGCGCCGATGCGAATCGCGCCGTGGCGTGGGTTGATTCGACTTTCGGCACTGATGCGAGCAGTGGGGTCGATCTGCACATGATTATGCCGCAACGCGAGGCGTCGGCCCCACCACAATGAGAGCCGCTCGCGAAGGTTCTTGCGCGTCGGCGGCGTGCTCAGTCCGCTGTCGAGCCAGATCCAGAAACTCATGGCAGCTTCCCTTCCGGCAGAGCGAGTTCGCCGAGCACCGCCTCCCGGCCGGGCAGCGTGTTGAACAATACACGCGTGCCGTCGTGGGAGAAGACAGGGTGATGGCAGATGCGCTGCGCGTTTCGGCCGGCCGGTTCGCGATCGCCGACGAATTTCGGCAACGCGACGCGGGCCAGCTCCGCACCCGTGCTGCGCGAGATGAAGAGGACCGCGCCGCCTGCGGTGGTTCCTTCATCGGTGACGATCAGATCGCGGTCAGCCGGGCTGACGGACGGATGCCCGCCGCTGTGATGCTCGCTGAGCATGCGGTAGCCCGTGCCGTCGTATCGCACTTCGGCCAGGCATGATCGGCCGGGGTCGTCGGGGTGCGGTCCGTAGCCGATCAGGTGCTCGTTGTCCGGCTGCCAACCCCAGTGCACGCCGCGCCGACCAAAGCTTAAGTCGAGCGCGAGGTGAATGTCTTTCATGTCCCGATCCGCGGTGAACACGTAAGCGAGGCGTGGCTCGCCGCGGTCTTTGACGACGCAATGATTGCCGAAGTAAAACAGAAACCGCGAGCCGACTTGGTTCCAGCGGACGCAGTAGGTCATCAGCGTCAGGCCATCATCTTTGCCGAGTCGGCTGCGGATTTCGCGGTCGGCTTCGAGCAGGCGATCGCGTTGCGGATGGCGATCGAGAATCTGTTGCGTGCTGAGCACGAGTTGCTCGTGCGGCGGGTCGAATCCCAGTTGCGACATGCCGTGCCGGTCGCGTGCCTGAAACGGGACGGGGGCCTGCTGCGGTTTGTACTGGCCGTCGCCGTAGCCCGCGGCATAGAGCAGGCCGTGGCTGCACGAGATCGCCGGCTCGCCGGACGGCGGGACGCCCTCGACGTCACCCTCCATGGTGACCTGTCGCCCTGTCGCGAGTTCGTGTCGCGTTATGCGCGGTGACTGAAGCGAGCCGCTCTGGTAGTAGATGAACCGCGCATCGGGCGACCAGCTCTGCCACAAGCCCGTATGCCAGAAGCTCGCGGTGGGCGTGACTCTGCCGAAGCGGTCGAGTACGTCGCCCTCCGCTGAAAGAATGATGACCTCGGCGAGGTCGCGATCCAAATCCGCTCCGGCAATGACGATCCGCCCCGAATCATCCGGCGCATAGGGGCAGAGCGTGTAGTAACCATGCACGCACCAGCGGTCGGGCACGGGAAACGCAACGTGTTTGAGTGCCATAGCCATCGTGCTGTCCTTCGAGGCGAATGATCGTCAAAACGCTTTCAGGCATTGGTCGATTGATTCAGCCGGGCTTCTTCGGTCAGCGCCAATATTAACGGAGCTGCGCCGTGAGGTTCGTCGCGATACGGCTGCTTGTCTTCGACGTACGCGGCCACCGTGCCGCGACGTTCGCCTTCGCCGGGACAGCGGCAGCCCGGGCATGACAGTTCGATCGAGCCATCCGCCTTGATCGCATGTTGTCGCAGACCTGCGATGCCGCGATCAAAGGCGGGTCGGAACTGATCGGCGGGCAACAGTCCCAGCCGCAGCCCGACGCCGTAGCCATAGAGAATCAATCCCGTGCCTGACGATTCTTCCCAGGCGGTGGGCAGGGGGATTTCCTGTCGCCACAAGCCGCGAGGCGATTGATGGGGCAGCAATGCCCGGGTGTGATCAACAAAGTATTGCTCGGCTTGTCGGCGATGGGGCGAGTCGGCGGGCAGGTATTGCACAAGTTCGGTCAGCGCGATCAAGCCCCAGCCATTGCCTCGGCCCCAGTGGTCGTCCGTGACAGCGCCCGGCACGGTGAAATTCTTGCATTGATGCAGCAGGCCGTTGTCCGGGTTCAGCAGTTCATCGTAATGGAGAAACGTCTGCCTGGCGGCTTCGTCAATCCAGTCCGGTTGGCCGAAGGTCAGGCCTGCGAATAGCAGGAAGGGCGTCACCGGCATCGCCACGTCGATCCAAACCATCTGCCTGGCGATTTCGTTCTGCCGGCGCATGTTCAGCACCACGCCGCTGTCGCTGCGCGGCGAGTGCATCAGCTGCTCGGCATATTCATGCACGTAGATGCGCGTTGCTTCGTCGGTCATGTGCCCACGGTAGAGCATGTATGCCCGTGGAATGCCGCCGATGCGGTAGTTGATGAAGTTGTAATTGGGGTGCTTGATTTCCAGCGGAAACCGTTTGAGGATGTTGCGGCATCGGTTGAGCAGGGCGGTGTTGTCGTGGATCAGCTCGGCAGCGCGTGCCAGCGCGTAAATCGCCAGCAGGCCGTAGTAGTGTTTGACCTCGTCAATTGATTCGTAGTGGTCGTACAACGCGACCGCGAGATCCAGGGGCGGCATGGTGACCGGGTTTGTGGATGAGGGGGTGAATGTGTTCATCGTGCGAGCCAACCTCCGTCGACGGTAAGGGTCGAGCCGTGCAGATAACGAGCGGCGGTCGAGGCGAGGAAAATCGCTGCGCCTTTGAGGTCGTCGGGAACGCCCCATCGGCCGGCGGGGATGCGCTCGAGGATCTGAGCGTTGCGTGTCTGGTCGTCTCGCAGCGCTTGCGTGTTGGCGGTGGCGATGTAGCCGGGGGCAATCGCGTTGACGTTGATACCTTTGGGCGCGAGTTCGTTGGCCATCAGTCGGGTCAGGCCGAGTACGCCGTGCTTGCTGGCGGTGTAGCTGGGCACGCGGATGCCGCCCTGGTAGCTCAGCAGCGAGGCGATGTTAATGATCTTGCCGCCTTCACCGCGCTCGACCATGTGGCGAGCGACCGACTGGCTGAGCAGGAACAGGCTCTTGAGATTGACGTCGATCACGTCGTCCCAATCCGTCTCGGTGAACTCAAGCAGCTCTGCCCGGCGGATGATGCCGGCGTTGTTCACGAGGATGTCGATACGCGACACATCACCCAGCGCCCGCTCGACCAGCGCTGCCATCGTGGCCGGCTGACCGAGGTCGCCTTGCAGCGCGACGAATCGCCGACCGGTTGCCTCAACCGCCTGCCGAGCGTGGTCGGGGGGTGTGGTGTGATACACGCCGACGATGTCGGCGCCCGCGGCGGCAAGCCCCTCGGCGATGGCCTGCCCGAGGCCGGTGGCGACGCCGCTCACCAGGGCGGTTTGTCCGTCGAGTTTGAAAGTGTCCAGGCTCATCTTCACAGTCTCCCGAAGGTGCTGTCGGTTTGATGAACCTATTGTGAGCTGGCAGGCGGATCATGCAATGGACCATTCGCCGAGGTGTTGCACAATCTGCTTGATGAGATCACGTCTGCGACCAAGCGGAAGGCGAAACACCGGTCATGCGCTTGAACAGGCGGGAGAAATAATAGACGTCGCGGAAGCCGAGTTGGCCGGCCACTTCGCCGACGCGGAACTGGCCGCTGGCCAGGCGATCCTGTGCGGCCTGGATGCGCAAGCGGTTCTGGTAACGCGTGACGGAGCTACCGGTGAGTTGGCTGAACAGCAGGCGGAAGCGTGATTCGCTCAAGCCTGCCATGTCGGCGAGTTCGCCCACGGCATAGATATGGCCAACGTGGTCGTGCAGGTGTTTGATGATGCGTTGAAGCCGTTCGCTGTGGGGGACGCGTCGGTTGGCGCGGACGGCGGCGGCGGCGTATTGCTGCATGAGCAGCAGGATCAGCCCCCGGCAAGCCATCGAATAGCCCGGTTCTCGCGTGGTCCAGAGCCGTTGGAGCTGCTTGAACGTATCGCTGATCTGCGTGACGTTGGCCAGGCGCAGGCGGTGCGGCAGTTCGTGAAACGCGTCGAGCGTGCCGTCGGCAGTCGGCTCGAGATGAAACCCCACCGAGTAGAACGACCAAGGCGCTTTGGGGTCGCTTCGGGCCGAGTGCGATGTGCCGCGCGGGAAGAACAGCATCGTGCCGCGACGTGCTTCGAATCGCTCGCTGCCGCAGCGATACCACGCTCGGCCTGCGGTCGCGAAGGCGATGATGTCGTGTCGCTGGTTGACCAGCTTGTTGATCGACCAGTCGATCGGCCGATCGCGGTAGAGCACGAACCCGACGTGACGAATCGCCGCGTCGAAGCGATCGTTGTGCGCGTCGGCCGGTCCGTCGAGCGTGCGGTAGGGCGTTTCCACGTGGCGTGGTGTAACACGATCAGGCGAAATGTGCAAAATTATGGCGGCGCGTGCATGGACGGCATCGGACGGGTGGGGTACACCTGATGCAACTTAAATGGAGTTGCACCGCCATGCCTTATCAACCCCCCCCGCTGCCGAACGTCGAGCTGTTGCCGATTGATGACGCAGAGCTTTGCCGTCGCTACGAGCTGCTCTACACCGGCGTGGTCAACGACATCCTTCGCGATGAACAATTGCTCTATCAGGCGCTGCCGCCTTCGATCATGCCGCTGGAGCGCGACATGCGCGTCGCGGGCATCGTCTTTACCGTCAAGGGCATGAAGACGCTGACGGTCGAAGGCGAGATGGAGCAGCGGGCCCAGATGCTCGAAGCGATTCACGCGGACAGCGTGGTCGTCTGGGACACAGGCGAGGACGACACGTCGGCCCAGTGGGGCGAGGTGATGACCAAGGCGGCGATCCGTGCCGGCTGTCGGGGGGCGGTGATCGACGGCGGGGTGCGCGATACGCAACTCGTACTCGACCAGCAGTTCCCCGTCTGGTGCCGGTATCGCACGTCCAACGCGATGCTCGGACGGTTCCGCATGGTGGGCTACCAGGTGCCGATCCGCATCGGCGGCGTTGACATTCACGCCGGCGACATTGTCTTCGCTGACATTGACGGCGCGGTGATCGTGCCGCGGCGGTTGGCGATGACGGTGCTCGAGCGGGCCGAGGCATTGCGCCGCGACGAGCAGGAATACAAAAGGTGGATTGACGAAGGCATGTCGGCCACTGAAGTGGTCAAGAAAGGCGGAGCATTCTGATGAACACGACGACGATGCAGGCAGCGGTGACGACGCGATGGGGCAAGCTCGAGTTGCAGTCGCTGGCGATTCCCGAGCCCGGGCCGGGGCAGGTGCGGGTTCGCACGACGCTGGCGGGCATTTGCGGCTCGGACCTGCACATCTTTCAGGGGCATCATCCCACGGCGGTGTCGCCGATCGTGCAGGGGCATGAGTTTGTCGGCATCGTCGACGCGGTTGGACCGGATGTGCCGGATGAAGGCGAGACGCAGGTGGGTCGGCGGGTGGTGGTCGAGCCGTTGATCAGTTGCGGGCAGTGCGAGGCGTGTCGGCGTGGCCTGGTGCATGTATGTCGCAAGCTGAAGCTGCTTGGCATCCATGAGGCCGGTGCGTTTGGCGAGTATTTCCTCGCGCCGGCAAAGAAGGTGATCGCTGTGCCCGACGGCCTGGCGGACGCACTAGCGGCGCTGACCGAGCCGTTTGCGGTCGGCATGCACGTGTGTCGGCAGGGCGGCGTGCAGACGGGCGACCGGGCGTTGGTGGTCGGTGCCGGGCCGATCGGGTTGATCGTGGCGATGGTGGCGCAGACGGCCGGGGCGGAGGTGGCGGTAAGCGAGATCAGTGAGGCCCGCTTGAAGCAGGCGGCGGCGTTTGGCTTCGCCACGATCGACGCCAGACAGGATGCGGCTGAGCAGGCGCGCGAGCGCACCGACGGCGACGGGTTCGACGTGGTATTCGAGGTGTCCGGCTCGGAGCCGGGGGTGGCGCTGGCGATCGAGGCGGCGCGGGTGCGTGGCAGATTGGTGCAGGTGGGCTTCTTCGGCAAGCCGCCGGTGGCCGACCTGTTCAAACTCACATTGAAAGAACTGTCGCTGGTCGGCAGCCGGGTGTACACGGAGGAGGATTTCCGCCGAACGGTTCGGCTGCTTGAGCAGATCGTCGAGAAGAAACGATTCGACCTTGAGCAGTTGATCAGCGGTCAGACGGATCTGGCCGGGCTTGAAGCCGCGATCGGCCGTATGCTCGCGGGCGAGGTGTCGGGCAAGATTCTTGTTCAGCCGAGCAACGCGTAGGTCAGCAATATGAATGAAAGGGATCACACGATGAATCGATTGAAAGACCAGGTCATTTTTGTCACCGGCGCGACGGGCGGCATTGGCGGCGCGGTGGCGCGGCAGCTTGCCGAGGCCGGGGCGAAGCTCGCCATCAGTGGGCGTGACAAGGCCAAGCTGGATGCGCTTTGCAAGGATCTGGGCGGCGACGTGTTCGTCGCGCCCGCGGACGTGACCGATGAGGCAGCCGTGTCGGCGGCGCTCGCTGCGGCCAGGCAGCACTTCGGCCGACTGGACACGCTGGTCAACGTGCCGGGAATGAGCGTGCCCGCCAAGCTTGCGGAGATGAATGTTGACGACTTCCAACGGACGTTCGACGTGAACGTCAAGGGAATGTTTCTCTGTTCAAAACACTTTCTCGCGCACACGGACAAAGCACGTGGCGGGCTGATCGTCAGCATCAGCTCCGTTGCGGGCAAGTCGGCCAACCCCAACGCCCCGGCCTATTGCGCCGCCAAGGCCGCGATGAACATGCTTTCCAACGGCTTCGCGTTGCAGACGAAGGAGGCCAATGTGCGGGTGACGCTGGTGAGCCCTGGCGCGGTGAGCACGCCGGGCTTCTGGGGTGATCGGCCCGTGCCACATGACAAGTTCCTCCAGCCGGAGGATGTGGCCGAAGTGGTGTCGTTTGTGGTCGGCCTGCCTGAGCACATCGTCATGCACGACGTGGTGTTTGAGCCTTGGTATTTTTTCCGAAGCAAATGACCCGCGTGAGTGTGTGACGCCTTCAGGGAGCAACGAACGTGTCAATTTTTCTTAATGAACAAGAAGCTCAGTGGTGGAAGGCAAACAAGGGCAGCGACCCGGCAGCGAGCTTGCGGTGGTCGATGTTGCAGCGAGCTGACGAGCGGGCGACGCGGCCGGGCTTGATGGATGAGCATGCCACGGTGGACTGGTGGCACTTGATTGTCGAATATCTGGCTGAGGCTGCCATGGCGTATCGGTTGCAGCCGAGCGAACAGGTTGGCCGATGGGTTGTTGGGGTTGTGAATGACGTGGTTCGGCGTGACGAGAGCGACTGGGTCGGGCCATGGTTTCGCGATCACTCATTGAAGCCTTCCAGCGGCTGGCTTGAAACGGCGCACGTATGCGTCGCGGTGGCTGCGGCGATTGACCTTGCAGGTGGTGCGTTTACCGAGGCGGAGTTGACTGAGGCACGGCAGGTGCTGGGCGAAAGGGGCGTGCCGCTTTGCACACGCTGGCTGGATCAGGACATGTACTTCAACCAGCGCTGCATCCTCGGAGCGGGGCTTGCGGCCGCGGCGGTGGCGGCTGAGGAGGCGGCGGGGATTGAACGCGCGACGCGAGAGTTTCAACTATGCACCGACATGTTCCAACCCGACGGCAGCTACGGCGAGTCGTCGCAGTATGCCAGCTATGCGGCGTGGGGCATGATGGTGATGTACGAGTCGCTCGTACGGCATGACGAAGCGTTAGCGGAGCAGCTCTCGATTGATCGTTATGCGCGATGCGTCCGTTGGTGGGCGGCAAATCTGATGTACCTCAAGCCGATGTCGGGGTGGGGCGCCGCGCCGCGGGCGCGGATGGTGAATTTCAACGACAGTGGGGCCATCGCTGCGCCGGACGGCGACGTGTTGCTGCATATCGCGGCGAGAGCGAAGTCGCATCTGCCCGAAGTAGCGGCGCTGGCTCGCTGGTTATTTGACCAGGTGCATTTGCCTCTGCTGGCGCAGGGGCCGTTTGATCGTGCCAGCTTCGGCTTCGTGACGCGGCCGGGCTTCCTTGCGCCTGCTCTTTGGGCCAATGCCAGCGACGTGTCGCCGCAAAGCGCCGAGGCATTGGGCATGTCGGTGATGCAGGCGTACAGCAACGGCAACGTGATCGTTCGCGACGAATGGGCGGGGCAGACGGTGCTCGCGATTCGCGGCGGCGGTGAGCCGGTGCACGTGCACTCGCATCAACATGCGGATCTGAACAGCTTCATATTGGCGCATCGACGCGAACGGATGCTGCTTGATCCGGGCCATTCCTGCTATCGCGGCCAGCCGGTGCGGCATGACCGTTCGACAATTGCTCACAATACCTGCACGTTTGAGTTGCCCAACGGTACGACGCCGCCGACGATGACCCACCAGGAAGTCGGCCAGCGTCGTCGCCTTGTTGACGGTGAACTTGAGCCGCCGGTTCCGCGTGGGGGACGGCGGCTGCTGGCGGAACGGTTGAATGCGGTAAGCGTGATCGGGTCGGAGTGTGCCGACGTGTATGGCCAACCGATACGTCGCTTTGCCCGCTTCTGGGTGTTCGTTGCGCCGCGCGTGCTGTTTGTGGTCGATCATGTTGTGGCTGATGAGCCGGTGCTGGTGAATTGGCATTGGCTGTTGAACAATCGCGACGGGCAATTGCAGATGAAGTTCGTGCCGCCGGATCGCGTGGTGGCTCGCCGTGGTGAAGCAGGCATGAAGCTGTTTCATGCTTCGGAGAACGTCAGCCCGAGCTGTGCGCGATTGATGCGCCATACATACGTTCACGATGCCTACCATCCTAAGCCTGCACAACTCGGAGAAGGTTTGTCGGGCAGCGGCGTAAGCCTGCAGTTCCGACAGCGCGACGCGGTGGCTGAGAGTCTGACGGTTCACGCCATCGCCGTCGACAGCTTCGGCCAGGTCGCCGGCTGGCATTTGCGCCGGCAGGACGACGGCGTCGGCCTCGAATCGCCTGGGGCGGCGGAACACTGGACGCTACAAGCCTCGGCAGGCCGAATGGTCCTTCGCGAGCAGGGAAGCGGTCGGGCCTGGCAGATCGCGGACGCAGGCGGTGATACCTGGTCGCTGCGAAGTGAATGAATTGGTTGATATGACGGCAAGAGCTATCGTCTGGGAGTTCCTCGAACCGACGCCGCCGGGCGGCCGACAGCGGTGATTTGTTTATCGAAGCAGGGGGATCTGGCAAATCATGGCAGGGCCGCTTGATCGTATGAAAACTTCGTTATTCTTATGGGCTCGCCTCAATTCCCCGATAGCTCAATTGGTAGAGCGAGCGACTGTTAATCGCTAGGTTGCAGGTTCGAGCTCTGCTCGGGGAGCTGTTT
>JBGUBD010000019.1 GCA_041821185.1 Phycisphaerales bacterium AB-hyl4
GATGGCAGCGGCAAACCGTGTCTTCCGCGTGGTATCGGTTGCGGCGTTGTGGCCCTTGCCCCGGCCCCCGAGCCGGTAACGCAGTGCGCCTCCGAACAAGTTTTACTGCACCCTGCAACAGGCCTGTCAATGGTGCTCAGACGTGTGAACGTCTGACTGAACATCGCCAGACCGCCGAGGCCGAGCAACGCGAGGCTCGCGGGCTAGGGAACCAGCAGTGCAGCTTTGAGCGCATCAACGTCTGACTGGGTGAAGGCACCCTCGAAGAACGCAATCTCGTCCATTGAGCCGTGGAAAGCGTTGGCGGGATGAAGGCTTCGAGCGCCGATGATGGCGTCGGCGGCTAATCCTTGGCCGATAGGGGAGCCTTGTGTTGTCTCCACAGACTCAAAGTCAATCCAAATCTCCACGTCGCTCCAGTTGTTGCCTCCCCGTGAGACAACCAGATGATGCCATTCACCATCCAGTGCTGACTCGCCATCCAGTGCCGACGAAAGGTCGATAGACGCCGAGGTCCAGCCATCGTTCCCCTTCTGAACGGTCACCGACAATGTGTTTGTTTCCGTCACGGCAATCGTGAATTGATAACTGGAACTCGCTTGGGTGGTATAAAAACGCTGGCCGATTGAATCACCTGTCGAGCGAAAGAACCCGGTGAATGTGACCTGCTCCTTGTCGACGGCGGCCGGATCGATCGCGATCATGCCTTCACCATTGAAGTTGATCGCCAGGTTGTCATCACCCAACGAGGGCGCTCCGTCATCGGCCATGGGGCCTGTCGTGGTCAACGGCGATCCGTTGTATGTTCCATGATGGTCGTTGCCGGACGCATCCGTCGCCGTCGTGGTCTCACCAGGATCCTCACTAAGACGGTAATAGGCGATCAGATTCTCGTTGTTCAGCACAGTGTCGGCGTAGTCCGCATGAGCCACACTGACGCCGAGGCTGGACCCTGCCAACACAGCGGCACAGCCAAGCGATTTCAACAGACTGTTCATTTTTGCGTAACTCATTTTTCGATCCTCCCAAACAGGGGGCATAACGTGCTTCTGCATGCTGACGACTACAGCATCGTCCCCGCTTGAGACCGAATTGGCAATACGGCCTGCTCAGCGCTTTCGAATCGGGGTGTCTGCAATTTGCAGCAGTTCTAGCAATGGTGTTCAGACGCGCGAACGCCTAAACACCGATTTCGGAAAACGAAGGTTTACTGAGCGGCACGGTTCCGCCGACGACCGAGCATCGCCAGACCGCCAAGGCCGAGCAACGCAAGGCTCGCCGGCTCGGGGATGACGGTGAAGTAGTCGACGTCCATTGTCGTGAAATTGGTGCTCAGGCCGATCGCCCCTTCAGCGTTGCGGTTCTGCGGATCGATGTAGTCGATCAGCAGTTCGTCATCGATCCACACCTGGTGGTGGTTCCCTATGAACGACACGCGGATCGAGAACGGATTCTCATAATGTGCCGTGTCGTCGGAGATGTTGGCCGATGCAAGCATGTTGCCGGCAGTGCGGGAGTCTCCATAATACAATTCAAGGTCCACAGTCGTGCTCCAATCACCCCGGACCACGACATGGAACGTGTTGTTGGAGCTGTGAACTGCAGCATTGGCGAGGCTGCTGGCACGATAGTTGATCACGGACCGCCTCGCGTAACTTGTGTCTGAAGCAATCACGTCGAATTGGGTTTCGATGATGCCATCCGCCAGGCGAAGGTCGGTCAGCGCCAAACCGGGACTGCTATTGGTGGCGTAATGGGTGAACCGAAGCTGATTATTCCGGATGGTGAGCTGGTCTGCTTGCCCCTCGAATTCGGTCCACGTGTCGTTGCCATCTGATGTCGTGCCGACGGTGTTGGAATTGGGACGATTGAAATCGTCATGCACGAGGGCCGCATCCGCGGATGCGACCGCCATGCCAAAGGCGGCGGCGACTGTCAACGTGGTAGATAGATGCTTGCGATTCATAACTTGATTCCTCCAAAGAGTGTGAAAAAAACTTGTGGCAAAATAGGGCCAATGTGTCTCTGCCCCAGGATAGGCATTGCAGGTTCTATATCGTCATACTCCTTTCGCTTCGCCTGGCTGGCTCGGTCGGTGATAGAATTCCTTTTACTGTTACTGGAGTGTTTCCAGCAGCGCCAGCGCGTCACGCCGCCACTGTTCCAGTTCAGCAGGGCTGCTGCTTCCGAGCAATGTTTCCGCTTGCGACTTCAACGCATCGATCCGCGTTCCATTTGCGCCCGAAGCATTGCTCTTCGCTTCCGCCAGCAGGTGCAGCAGCACGTAATCTTCCATACCGGCCCGGAAAGCGAACAGTCGTTTGGATGGCACGGGGCCGCCCTCACCGCGGTAGGCCAAGCCTTCATTGAATCGGTAGCCGCCGCCGGGGCGGGGACTGTCCCATTGCGCCCACGAGTCGCCGGTCCAGGAGTTGAACGCCCACAGCGCGATGCCATCGACGCCGAGGTGGTAATCCTGAATGCCGCGATGGCGGTAGTAGCCAATCAGCGATTGCATGTCCATCCGCGTCGCGCAGAGGAACGGCCAGAACGCATCCTGGGTGTTATAAAACGCCAGTTCATCCGCCGCTTCTTCCCGCATGGTCAGGCGTCGCCGCTCGGGCATCCACATGTCCACATAAGGCTCAAGGGATGCGATGTGCTCGGCCGTGTTCCACGGGGCCATGGTGACGGTGGTCTGCACGTCGGGGAAATACTCTTTGAGCATGGCTGCCTCTTTCACCAGATCCGGCATGCGAGGCAGGCGAGGCTCGTCTTCGATCTGAATCCAGAAGTCGTCGTAGGTCAGCCCATGGCCCTTCAGCGCGTCCATAAAGTTGCCGAACCACTCCCGGAAGTGCGCCTGCCACTCGTCATCCATGGTCTCGCCTTCGAAACCTGCCTCTTTCAGAGCCGTATCAAAATGGGTGAACAGGTGATAGTCGTAGACGAACTTCATCGGCCGATCTTCACGCATGTAGACCGCGTGGTTGGTCAGGTAATCAGCCGGATCACTTGACATCACCGGCCCATCCTTGATGGCACCAACGGGGTAGGACACGTGGAAGACGTTGATGTGCGAATCCAGCATGAGTTTGACATAGTCCAGCGGACCGCCGTAGTCGTACAACGCGCCCATGTACGGGCCGAAGGTGTAAACATGCATCGGCAGCGGGCTGGGGATTTCCACGTCGTAGATTCGCACATCGATCGGCACGCTCACCGGGGTCTGATCTCTGAGCGTGATCGGCAGCAGTTGCAGTTCGCCGCGGTAACGGCCGGCCGGGGCCTTGCCCGCAACATCGACCCAGAGCTTGGCCGTCTCGCCTGAACCCACGGTCAGCACCCCGTTGATGCCGATCGCTCCCAGCGGATCAAAGTCGAGCGTTTCGTAACTGCTCAACCGCGGCACGCCCTGATAGAGCGTGGCCAAGTCATAGAACCGCACGGAACGGCCGCCGCCGGCGTTGAGCTTGACTGGCGGATTAACCTTGAAGACCAACGTGTCCGGCCCATGGTTGCGGACCAGAAGCGCTGCCGCGTCGGAGCCGCCGCCGGGCACGTGCAGTTCCAGCGTGCCGGGTTCGGGGTTATCCCCGCGCGGCCGGGTGGTCAGGCCAACCCCGTCTTCCCAAGCGGAGACCTGCCAGATGTCAAAGCCTTCACCTGTTGCCGCCGCCGGGCCGGCGCTGGCGGTGGCCGGGCGATCGACGAGTCGGCTCGCCAACTCACGCGGCGAGAGTCGGCTGATGTGGCCAACGCTTTCCGGCGTCGGGATCACATGTATCGGCGCGACCCACGAACTAGTTTCTTCCGAGTTTCGATCGTTGCGGGCGAGGTTCGCAAAGAACATCTCAGGCACTTCGCCGCCTTCAAACACCTCGGTCAGGGGCACTGCGAGCACCGCCTGCCACGAATCGGAGCCGATCCGCACATCGCTGGTCGATTCCCCGTCCCATCCGGCAACGCGATCACGCGCATCGTAAATCGCGCCGCCCGCGGACAGGATCCAGTGATACACCGATCCACCTTCTTCGGGCACGAGCACCAGTTCCACGCTGTCGTCGGTCCACGCCTGGCCGTCGCGAACGGTCACGTTCTTGACCAGATCATCGGGATTGGGTTCTTCGTTGTGAAAGGCGGCCACGAGGTACTGGCCGATGACGCCCAGCCGGGCTTGGGTTGTTTTGGTGGGCTCGTCGCCGGTGTCGTGGATCCGCAGTTCGACCGTTTCGAACGCCTCCCAGATTTTCGGATCGTTGAACAGATCCGCCTCGGCGATATCCTCGAAGCTCGCGTCCTCAAACGTTTCAAGAAACATCAGCGGCTTGCCGGCTCCAGCGGAGCCCAGGGCCAGAGTCGTCGCCCCGCCGGATGTCCCAGCCGCCCCTGTCGCGGGATCCACCTGCGCGGCGGCGCTGCCGCCCAGATAAGCGATGAGATTTTCCCAGAAAGGCGACCGGGCCACCCGCGTGAGATGGCGGGCCTGGCTGATGATCACTTTGCCATCTCCGAAGATGCCTTCCTGCAGAAGCATCACCGGATATTCGTTGTCCGGACCGACCAGCACCGGCAGGGCCTTGTCGGGGAAGTTGCGCCAGTAAAACGCATTGCTCTCCACGCCGCTCCAGTCTTCCTCGGCCAGTGAATTCGGCTGAGACAGAAGCGGCAGGTCCAGCAGGTCCGGATTGGCATAGGCGGTAAAGTTGCCAATACTGCTGGACGCGCTGGGGCGGTTGGGCGCGGTGGGAAGAAACACATCGTGTTCTTCAAAGTAGTCTCGCATCACCGCCGGCAGATTGTTGAGCGTGGCCCCGTTGAGCTGGCCGATGTAGAACATCCCGCCGCGACGAAACAGGTCGTCGAACGCGGCCCGGGCCGGGTCGGCGTTGAAGAGGCCTTCGAACGCCTCGGCCGGCATGATGGCGCCGGTCAGCACCAGTATCGACTCATCGATGCTCTGTCCGACCGCGATGGCGGTCTGGGTGTCCATGGTCGTCAACTGTTCCGCGGTATAGGTGTTCACGCGCAGGCCAAGCCGCTCGAAGTCCACCCGCGTGTCCTCCCTCGGCGCGAGAATGGTCACCTGCCCGGCCAACGCGGCCTGGGTGAAAAGCACAAGCGCGAGAACGAGCAGGGTCGGCTTGAGCAACATCGACATAAGGAAGCCGGGCCTGCCGAGCCGTGAGGCTCGCGGTCGACTTGAATGATTTTCGATGGATGCAATACCTGTGATCATGAATCAGCTTTCTAAAAAAGGACAAATGGCCTCGTTGCCGGAAAGAAACGTTTTCGTTGCGGTGATAGTGAAACGCAGTGACGAAGCGGAAAACATCAATCAATGATGTACGTCAGTTGACGCTCCGCCCACGGCTTGTACGACTCCATACATTCCGATCGGTCGCGGCGGCGCCTGTGCCTCCGACGCCCAGCAATTGATAAAGAGCGGCGTAATCTTCAGGATCCGGCGACCTGACAGAACTGGCATGCCCGTCGATCCAGACGATATTGGTCGCGCCACGATGGCGAGGGTCTGGTCGCCCCGAGTCGCCAGAGCCAGCAGCGTAAGAATGAGCGACGCGATTCCTTCCGTGGCGAGGCGTTGCTGGCAAGCCTGTCCCTGTATCAATGTCGACCGTGTCAACCAAAAGCAGTTTATTGCTGGGGTCAACAATTTCGTCCTGATGGGCGGTGTAATACCATCGGGCCTCCTCGGTGTTTGGAAGGATACTTATCGAAGCACCGATCTGGTGCCAGTTATAGCCAAACGAAGTAAAAGTAGCTCGCCACCCGGGATTCTGAGTGCTCGCTGTGCCACGTTCGTTGGGGTCGGCGTCACAGGCAAAGACATCCCAGCCAGGTTCAGTACCTTCAATACCTCCAGGCAGGTAGGCGCGATGCATCAGCACTCGAGGCCAGGAAAAAGACTCATCAGATGTGCCTGGAGGAACGGCGTTATAGTCGCGATGCTGCCTTGATGGCAGCATGTAGCCGCGGCTGTCGTCGGCATACATCAACATTGACAAGCCGATCTGTCGCTGATCGCTAAGGCATACGACGGATCGCGCCGCATCCCGGGCCGAACTCAGCGCGGGCAGCAGAATGGCGATCAGCAAAGCGATGATCGATATAACAACGAGAAGCTCGATGAGCGTGAAAGCTTTTGAACGACGGAGCTGAAGGCGGCGGGATATATACATCATGTGGTCTTCCTTGTTATGAACTGCTGTGAACGTAATAGGACGTCAAGACCTTGCTTCACGGTTCACTGACGCTGGCCCCGTGGAGTCGCGGACGACCAGTTTCAGGTTGAGTTGTTCGTTTTGCGGTTCGCTGTTGTTTTCGATGCAGTCGAGGACGGCTTTGACGGCTTTCCGCCCCAGATCCAGATGGGTCTGAGAGACGGTGGTGAGGCTCGGGTAATAGAAGGCGGAGGCCTGGACGTTGTCGAAGCCGACGAGCGAGACGTCCTGCGGCACGCGCATGCCGTGATCGTGCAGGGCCTTGAGCACGCCGAGCGCGACCTGATCGCCAATCGCCTGGAGGGCCGTGGGAAAAGGGCCTGGCTGCTGGAGACGCTCCGTGATGGCCTGGTAGGCGCTTTCCATGGATGCGGCGGCTGGGGCTATGAACTCCGTCTCGACGCGGTGCCCGCTCTGGTCGATCGCGCGAGCGATGCCTTCTCGCTGCGCGCCGTGGGTCCACTGGGGAGCGGGGCAGATTCCGACAAAGCCAATGTGGCGGTGCTGAAGCGACAGCAAGTGCTCCATAGCCAAACAGAATCCGGAAGCGATGTCGACGTTCAGCCTCGTGGCGCCTGAAAGAACACCGCGGTTAGCATGGACGATTTGCAGGACAGGGATTTTTCGATTGAAGAAGGGCTTGAACGCGTCGTTACCGCTTTCGACCTGCGGCTTGCTGAGAGGACCGTCGATGATCAGTGCGTCGACGTTCAGGCCGAGAAAGTGCTGGCAGAGGAGGGCTTCCTGGTCAGGCCGCCACTCGGAACTGGCGAAAGAGATTTCGTAGCCCCGCTCGTAGGCCACCTGCTGAGCGGAGGCGACTCGCTCGATGTAGATCGGATTGCTGAATGTGGGGATCAGCAGCCCGATCAGGCGTGTCTTCTGTCGGCGAAGCGCCGCTGCCTGGCGGTTGGGAACGTAACCCGCCGCAGTGGCGGCGGCCACCACGCGCTGACGGGTGCTCTGGGTCACACACGACCGGCCGTTGAGGGCCATGGACACCGTGCCTACCGAAAGCGAGAGCTGCCGAGCCAACTCGGCCATACTGATGTTTTTGGGCGGGCTTTGGGTGGACATGATGAAGTTCGCCGATCGTGTTCGCCGGGGATTTACGACTTCCGACCCCAATTTGAATCGACTCAATTGAATCGACTCAATTTCAATTGTCGATAGTTCTGCCGCTTTGTCAAGGGGTAACAGGCGATTTTGGCCGAGTGCCGGGAACCAGCCTGCCAGCGTTGCTTTCCGCGTAGCGATGATGATCAAGCAGTTGATTTAGGCGGGGCGATCGGAGAGGCGCGGTCGCTACGGCTGATCTACGTGTGGGAAGTCCTAGACGCGGTTGGCAGGATATGTCCTTGGCATCGTGAAATTGGACATCGTCCGCCAGTCTTGCTGATCGGCCTCCGCCTGCCAGCAGCGCCCCTGCCTCGAACACCAGCAATCGTCAGTCAAATTGCTCGGCCGTGAGCTGGGCAAGGTAGATACTGGCCTTGCCGCCGTTGCCCGAGTAATAGCTGACCCACAACCGCTGATCATGCCAGAGCAAGCCGGGGTAACTCGAATCGTCACTGGTCACCAAACGCACGCGCGGCTCGAAGCGCCCCTGGTCCATGTCGAGCACGCCGAGCGTGGTGTAGGGCTTGCCGTCCGCATGAACCCGCCCGGCGCCGATCCAGCGCCCGTCCGGCAACTGGAGCAGGTTCGGGCCGCCGATGTGCACATCCAGTTCATGCCACTGCCACTGGGTGTAGGGTGGTCGGCTTCGGCCGAGCAGCGCGTCAGTGTGCTTCGGGCTGTCGCGTCGGACCAGGGCGTAGGCCGTGTCATCCTGGTCGAACCGGAGCGACGCCTCGGAGGGGCAGCCGGGGATGCCCAGGTCTTCCACGACGCTGTGGTAGGTTAGGCCATCGTCCGTGGCATGCAGGGTCAGGCGGGCATGCTGCGGGAAATCGATCGTGGTTGAAAACGAGAGGCCATACCCCCTGCCGCGGTGCCAGGTCACCCGCCAGAGCCAAAGTTGCGGGGCGAGCGCCGGCTCGATTTCACTCCAGGCCGAGCCGTCTTCCGAGAAGCTGACCACGGCCTGGTGCTCGCCGGGAAAAGGCACTCCGTCCCGCAGGGCCGAGCAGCCCAGCAGCATCAGCCGATCGTCGGGCGTGATGCTCAACTTCGGGTCACGCAGATCCCGCCCGGCCTTCGACAGCAGCGCGGCGGATTCCCACGCCACCCCATCGAGCGAGGTCAAGACCCGGAGGGCGCCATCGGACGAAACATGCCCTGAGGCTTCTCGAAAGGTGCACCAGAAGCGATCCCGCCAACGGACCAGGTCCGTAAAAGCATTGTGGGCAGCGGCGTCCCAGATGCACCGGGTATCACAGTCAATGAGGGCAATCTCGCCTGAGCGGGTCATGAGTTGGGTCCTGTCGGGGTGAGGGGCCGTGCCCGGCGCTTGCCGACACAGGGTTTGCTTCCCGCCGTCGCGGGCGAGTTGGTTCGATTTTAAGAGAGTTACTAATTTTTTCAAGCACAACCTCAAAATCATGCATGTATGGATCCCCAAACGCCGATCAAAGCTTGAGGGGCAAGCATTTGGAGCAGACGGGGATTGGTCTTGAAAAATGTAGTAACGCTCTTATAATGGTGGCGATGAACCCTTCCCTTCGAGAGATCGCGGATCGCGTGGAGCTCTCGTACCAGACCGTGGCGAACGTGCTGTCGGTCAACAGTAAGACCCGCGTTCGGTACAGCACACGCACGCAGCAGAAGATTCAGGCGGTCGCCAAGCAGATGGGCTATCGCCCGCATCTGGGTGCCCGGTCCATTTCCACGGGGCGGTTCGGCAGCCTGTCGCTGCTCATGAGCACGCACAGCAAACGCCGAAGCCTCCCGCAGGACATGCTCGACGGCATGCTTCGGGCCTCGGCCGACCTGGGCCTGCACCTCTCGGTGGAAACGGTCGACCGCGTGCTGACGGACCCCAAGTTCGTGCCCCGGATGTTGCGCGAATGGTGTTCCGACGGTCTGCTGGTGGATTTCGTGGGCGTGCCATCGGAAATGGAGCAGTTGATCAGCGACAGCCAGGTGCCCACCGTCTGGATCAACCGCAAGCGGCATCACGACACGGTCCGTCCGGACGATTTTCAGGCGGGGCAACTTGCGGCCGAGACGCTGCTGGCCTTGGGACATAGGCGCATCGCGTACGTGCAGCTACTCCACAGTGCGTTGAAATTGCCGCAACTGCACTACAGCGTCACCGATCGGATCGAAGGCTTTCAGACGAGCGTTCAGGCGGCGGGGCTGAAGTCGGAGGTAATCAGTTTCGACCAGGCACTGCCGCAGGCGGAGATTGAGTCATGGGCCACCGCGTTTCTTTCCGATCCGGATCGCCCGACGGCGGTCGTGGCGGCGGACGTGCTGGAGCGTGAGACGCTGTTGCTCGGTTGCGCTCGGCTGAACCTGCGCGTGCCGGAGGATCTTTCGATTCTCGCCTTTGCGTCGGGCAAGTTGTCCGGCTGCGAGGTGGGCTGGCAGTCGTTCACGAATGTGGCCGTGGACTGGCATAAGGTTGGCGACCAGAGCGTACGAATGCTGGTTCGCGTGATCGAAAACCACCACGTCGACCCGATCTTGATTCCATTTGAGTTGACCGAAGGGCAGACGACCGCCCCCCTGCCTGCATAAGCCCAGAGTTCCCGGCCGCGCCGAAACGCGATGAACGATCACGTCGGTTTGAAAAAAGGGATGCGTGATGCAGGTGAAATGTTCCCGGTGGACATGGGCATCGCTCGTATGCGTGCTCAGCATGCTGACTGGGGGGCAGGCGGCTGGCGCGGCCGAGCCAACCTTCAAGGACTCGCTGGCCGAGGGCTTGCTGCTGTTCGCCAGTTTCGATGACCCGCAGGAGCCGATCGATTTCGCCCGAGGGCCGACCGCGGCAAATGGTGAAGCGCCGCAGTTCGTCGCGGGACGCACCGGCCGGGCCTTGGCGCCGCGCGACTCGGGTTGGCCGGTGCAGCTTCACGGCAACCTCGATTTCGGACGCGGCACACTGAGTTTTTTCATCCGTCCCGACTGGCAATGGGGCGATCGCACGCAACGTGTGCTGCTCGCCACGACCAACTTTGAGTTGCGCCTCCCTGCCGAACACGAAGTGCTGCTGTTCATGACCGGCAACGATTTGCCGACGTCCGGCTTCGCGTGGGACTACGGCTGCACGGGCCGTATTACCCGCGCATTCACCCAAGGCTGGCAGCACATCGTACTCACCTGGGATGCCGAGGCCGAGCACAAGCAGATCTATCTCAACGGCGAACGTATCGCCGAGCAACAGACCAACCTGATCCGCCCCTCGCAGTTCAGCCCGACGGGTCCGCTGTGGTTGGCGCGGGGCGCGGCGCCGGGCGCTTACGACGAACTGGGCATCTGGGACCGGGTACTGAGCGAGGATGAAATTGCCGCCTTGGCCGATCAGGGGCCGACCCTGCGTGACGCTGCTCGGGAGAAAGAACATACGCCATTGAGTCCGCTGCGAGTGCAGGTGGATGGCCAACGCAGTCCCGGGTCGTTGATTGTCGACCCGGGCGAACGGTTCACCAGTCGATTCGGATTGAAAAACCGCCAGCCCGAGCCGATCGCGACCGAGATCACCCTGCGTCTGCTGGACTACCGCGAGCGCGAGGTCGATCGCACGACGCGCGAGGTTTCGATTGCGCCCGGCACGTCGATGAACGTCGAGCATGCGTTTTCCGCCCAGGCTTACGGGCCTTACAAGGTCGAGGTGAGCTATACCTTGCAGGGCCGGGATCATCTGGCGGACGCGGCGAGCTTTGTCGTCTGGCCTGAAGCGGACGCGCCGAATCCGGACAGTTTCTTCGGCTACCACATCAACAGTTTTCGCGGCTCAGGCGTCTTCGAGCAGGCGGTCCGGTTGGGTGCGGCGTGGAACCGTGGGCACAACATGGTGCAGCATACCTGGTGGCCGCGCGTGCAGCCGGAGCCGGGCGAGTTCGCATGGCAACTTGAAGACAAGATGCAACGCCTGGACGACGCGGGAATGACCCTGCTTGGCCAATGGTTCGGCACGCCTTATTGGGCCGCGCGGGAGGCGGACCGATCGCCGCCGGAGCATCCGCTGGCGTATCCCTCGGGCGACCTGCCGGACCTGCAGGCGTTCGCGACCTACGTGCGCAAGACGATCGAGCGGTTTCCGCAGATCCGTTACTGGGAGACATGGAACGAGCCGGATGTGAGTCTGTTCTGGCGCGGCACGCCCGAGCAACTTGTCGAGGTGGCGCGGGTGGCCTACGAGACGGCCAAGGCGGTCGATCCCGAGCTGACAGTGATGGGTGTCGGCGTCACGGGCAGCGCCCGCGGCTGGCACAGACAGATCGCCGAGGCTGGCCTGTTCGACTACGTCGATGTGATCACTTACCACGCCTATCACCCGGCCGACATCGAACCGGAACGCCTATGGGACATGCAAAAGAACCTTGTCGAACATTTCCGCTCAATGGCGCGCGAGCATCACGGCCACGAGTTGCCGCTCTGGGACACGGAAAGCGGCAACGTCAGTACGACCTGGCTGCGTCACTACGAACATGAGTCACTGCCTGCGCCGCACCTGCGTCACCCGATCGACGCGTATGAAGCGGCGCTTTCGATGGTGCAGGCCAACGCCTTCATGCAGGTGCTCGGCGTGGAGCGGTCGTTCCACTACATGTGGAACCTGCCCCAGCCGAACGATTACCGAAGCTCGAACGCTGTGGACCCAACCGGCACGCCGAAGCCGAAGCTGCTGGCTCGGCTTGCCATGGAACGCATGGTCGGCCGCGGCGAGTTGGCCGGCCACGTGCAGCGCGACGAAGGCCGGCTGTGGTTCAACGTCTACGCGATGCCCGACGGTTCGAGCGTTCTGTTCGGCTGGACCGGTCGCGGCGGGCAGGTGGAGTTGACCGACATGCCCGGCGCCTTCACGCGATACGACCTGATGGCCAATGCCAGCGACGCAACGAGCATGCACTTCGATCAGGAACCGGCCTACTACGCATGGGACGTGTCGGCGGACGAGGCAATTTCGCTGCTCGAACGCGCTACCGCGCACGTTCATCGCACGCCGCAGCCGGTGGGCGCGGCGCGTGAGCCCATTGATGCAGATCTGCCCGCCTATCCTGACTTCGCGGCGGCATTGGATCAGGCAGGCGGCCTTTTCACATTGGACTTGCGCCCCTTCGCGAACATGGGGCTAGCCGACGAAACCCCCGGCACACGCGACGGTGGCTGGACCGACCAGGGGCCGATGAACGATGCGCGTGACCTGACCATCGGCACACGTGAACTGTTCGGCGTACCGTTTGAGGTGATCGATCCGCAGCGCAACGACGGCCGCGCGGTCATCACGATGCGCGGCGAGAATCTCACACCCGACTTCCCGCAGCGTGTCGGGCCGATCGAAGTCAATCGCCGCATCCGAACGCTCTATTTCATGCACGCCGGTGCGTGGGCGGTTGATGGCGAGATTGGGCATTACCTCATCCGCTACCGCGACGGCAGCCGCGTCAAGGTGCCGGTACGCGTCGGCGAACAGTTGAACGACTGGTGGCGGCCGCCCAGCGATGGGATGGAGGCACGTGCAGTCGGGTTCACCGCCGAGCAGACCCTCACCGGCGAACCACAGCAACGTTACATCTACGTCTACGAATGGCAGAACCCGGAGATGGACAAGGCGATCGATTCCATTGAAGTGGTTTCAGCCAACGGACAATCCACCCTGCTGGTGCTGGCGATCAGCGGCGTGGCGTTCTGATGGCGGACAGGACAGGTACTGGCGAGCAAGCCAGGCAGATCAGGCTGGTGCATGTGCAAGATCCGGTTGACCCACAAGGAGTGACTGGCGATGACTTTCACGCGAATGATTCACCGTAGACGATCGGCCGACATTGATGACCGACGTGGTTTCACGCTCATCGAGCTGCTGGTGGTAATCTCCATCATTGCGATTCTGATCGCCCTGCTGCTGCCGGCACTCGGCGCCGCCCGCGAGCAGGCCCGGGCCATCCAGTGCGCCGCGAACGTCCGTTCGATTGGCTTGAGCTTCGAGTTCGTGGCGGAAGATCACAGCGGCTATTATCCGCCCCGCGCCTTTTTCGCGGATCCCCATCGCCCCGGTATGGCCAGACCCGCCGGTTGGCCCACCGACGGCATCCGATGGGACGACTGGATGGTCCTCAAAGGCTACATGCATACCGCGCTGGTGGCGTGCCCGACCGCGGATTACATCCCGCAGCAAACCTACCCCTTCGACGGAACCCGCGTGTTGCTCAACGAGGTGCGGCATTACGGCGTCGCCACCTACGGCATCGGAGGCGCATTACTCAGTGTCGGCAGCAGTTCCTTCGAACCCGTGCATCGCGACAGCATCCAACGCCCGACCCACGCCATCGGCGTCGGAGACAGCGACCCCGGCTACGCCCAGAGTCCCGGTGAATTCAACCCCGCCGACTTCGCCGGCAACAACACGTGGAACATCCAGGGCACCGCCCCCTCCGCCACCACCGGCAAACCGTCCATGCGCCACTCGCTGACCGGGAACTACGCCTTCCTCGACGGCCACGTCAGCCGCGATCCGGTGCAGGACGTCGCCGTCGCCTTGCCACTGGATGAGAACGCACGCACCTACCGCATGTGGGTCTATGGCGGAAACAACGAATAACCGACACCCACTTTTTTTGACCTCGATAATTCAGGAACAGCCATGGATGCCACCGCCCTTGTCTGCGACAAGCAGCAGAACATTTCCCTCCTCAACGTCCGGTTGAAAGAACCGGATGCGGATGACCTGGTCGTTCGAACGCTTTACAGCGGCGTGAGCCCGGGCACGGAACTGGCGTTGCTTCAGAACAAGATTTCCTGGGGCCCGTTCCCCTTATGCACCGGCTACCAAGGCGTCGGCGTGGTCGAGGCAGTGGGCGCCAACGTTCACGACTTCAAGCCCGGCGAGCGTGTGTACTACCGCGGCAATACGCCGATGACCACGCCCGGCGGCGAGCCGATCTCACCCGTTTCCGGCACGCATTGCAGCCATGCCGTGGTACCGCCGGGGCGGATCGGCACGGCCGTGCTCCCCGAAGGGGTGGACCCGGCGTCGGCGAGCCTGTTCGTGATGCCGGCCGTGGGCCTGGCGGGTGTGGACATGGCCAACCCGCGGATCGGGGCTTCAGTCATCGTGCATGGCGTGGGCCCGATCGGCCTGGGCGTGGTCGCGGCCTGTGCACATCGCGGTTGTCGGGTGATCGCCATCGACCTCGACGATCATCGACTGAAACTCGCCGCGGCGTTCGGCGCCGAGCAACTGATCAATGCGACGAAAAAGCCCGCTGCCGAACAGGTCGCCGATTTGCTACCCGACGGGGCCGACGTCGTATTCGAAGCCACGGGGTTGCCTTCGTGCATCGACCCGGCGATTCGAATGTGTCGAACCTTCGGCACGTTCGTCTGGCAAGGCAATTACGGGGCCCAGCCAATCCAGATGCAGTTCATGGAAGCACACATGCGTCGGCTCACGATGTATTTCCCCTGCGACGACGGCGGACCGGCTTGTCGCCACGCGGTGCTGAGCAACATGGCCCGCGGCGGACTGGCGTGGGATCGCACGATCACGCATCGCGTCAGCGCTTCGGACGCGCCGGCGCTCTACACCCGCATGCTCGCGGGCCAAGCCGGCGACGTCATCGGGGCCGTGGTCCAGTGGGAGTAGGCGTAGACGTCTGACGAGCTTTCCCACGCATTCGCGAACTACGATTTGGAGAATCGGCATGCCATACACGCTCATCACCGGTGCCACGGGCCTTATCGGTCGGGCGCTTTGCACCTCGCTCGATCAAGACACGCCGCCGCTGGCCATAAGCCGAGGTCAACTCGACCTGAACACCGCGTCGGTGCAGGGCGACTTTGCGCGTTTTGAAGACCTGCGACAGTTGGATCGATACGAGATCGAGGCGGTGGTGCACCTCGGGGCCGTGACAGGTGGTTGCAGCGAACGCGATGGGTTTGCGGTCAACGTCGAGGGCACGCGCTGCCTGATGCGCTACCTCATCGATCGCGGGTGTCGGCGGTTCGTGCTCGCCAGTTCGATCGCCGTGGTGGGCTTGCAGTCGGCCGAGTTCCGCCCCCGCCGATTCCCCATCCCCGACGAACACCCCTGCTTTGACCGACACGGTTACGGGCTCTCCAAATACCTGATGGAAGAGCTCGCCCGCTACTATCACCGACAGAATCCGCTACTCGACATCACCAACCTTCGGCTGGCGGCAATCCATTCCGATGACGCCCCGCCGCCGTGGAACCACGGCGACACACCCGGCGAATGGGCGCTGGCGGGCCTGACCCGCATGAACCTCAGCGACGCGGTGGCGGCGATTAGAGCCGCCCTGGACATCTCGAAGCCGGGGCAGCAACCCGGTTTCCGTGTGCTCAACGCAGCCGCACCTCATGCCTGGGCGGATCGCCCAACGGCCGAAATCCTGCGGGCATGGTACGGCCCGGAAGTCGATCTGACCTGGTTCGAACAGCCGGGCCATGAACGGCGAGGCGCGTTCGATGTCCGCTCGATAGAAAACGAACTCGGCTTCACGGCCACGCACACACCGATGCCACCGCTCCAGCATGACCACGTGGCCCGCTAATGCCAGATGTTTTTCATAAAACCTGAAAAATAACTAGCTTAGAATGGATCACCTCCAAAGAGCACATACCACGCCGAGCAAACCCGAATCGCTTGGAACAAAGGAAAATCGACAATACTAAGAACACTCTTGCATATTAATAGTATCACTCTTAAACTGAACTTTGAACACCGCCATCCTTCTCGGTCAAGCGACCGGGCCCGTCGAGGAGGCGATTCAAGAGGCGAGCAGGAACGCATCTGTTCACCGCTCACCCGGTCTTGAAGTGTCCGCTCTATACAACGGAGGAACCATGCAGACCCCAAGCACCTGTATCGCCCTGACCTGTGCCGCCCTGCTCACTGCGGGAACCCCGCTGGATGTCAAAGCGGACAGCTTTGCCATATTCTCCGTCCAGGGCCAGAACAGCATCCGCACGCTCGACACCCGCACCGGCCAGCCCGTGACGGGCACCTTGGCCTCCGGCCAGACACTCTCCGCAGCCCAGAGGACAGGCGACCAACTCCTCTACAGCGTCGACGGCACGTGGGCGACGCACATCGTCAATCCCGAACCGCTCGAAGGTCCGTCGGCCAATATCTACGCCAGCAACCGCAGCCTGGGCGTCACCGATGCCGGCGCCACCGGCGACGCCGTTGGCACGCTCTACAACAACACGCTCGGCTCGCCCCATGCCCTCTACCACCTCGCCGCCACGGGCCCGACGGCCATCACGACAACCAATATCCACTCAGTCGCCGTAAGCAAAGGCACTGCCCTGGTGGGACGGGACAACGGACAAATTCACAGCTACGACCTCGCCACGGGGACATTCAGCGGCAACCTCATCACCGGCTCGATGACCGTCGCCGCAGGCGCAGGCGATTCCGGCACGTTCGCCTTCGGCTTCACGGCCGCCAACAACACCAGCCACAGTCGCGTCGCCACGTCGCCGCCGCTCGCCCTTGTCAGCGGTGCCAGCACCGCCTCGCTCATGCTCAACGCATTCGGGAGCCAGGACGTCCTGCTGGCCACCGTCGGCAGCAACATCGTCCGATTCGACAGCCGCAGTTCAACCGCGTTTGTGACAACGGCCAGCGGTCAGGCCCTCAGCCACGCCGTCGCACTGGGTAATTCGAATCTGTTTATTCTGGGGACCGCCACCGGCGGCACCCACCGCTACGACGTGGATGCAGGCACATACACCACCTTCAGTTCAGTGGAACGTCTCGTCAGCGGCTTCAGCTTCGGCGACTACGCTCTCCTCGGCCTGCTGCATACCGACGGCAGCGGCCGTACCGTCCTCGTCGACCACAACGGTTCAATACTCAGCACGGTGGCGAGTTCTACCGGCGACGCCAGCGCCGCCTACGTCATCGGCGCCGGCACGAGCTACACCGTCATCCCAGAACCGGGAAGCATGACCCTTCTTGGTCTCGGCGGCGTGCTCATCCTTTTTCGACGACGAGCCTAGCCCGACAACGCGGATTCTGTATTTGCGACATTTAGCGGCAGTGCTTGCACCGCCTTTTCCGGCCCGCAGGGCCGAACGCGCTGGTCAAGGCCCGCGGCTAAATGGGAACCCTTCGCTGACGTGCACGGCCAGCACCAGGGCATAGCTCGCACCAGCCACCACACAAACAGCATGGGCGAATGTCTTCACCCCGGCTGTCGAGGTGACGGGTGAAACTGGCAGGCTTGTCGGTCAGCCGGGGAAGATGGCGTACCTTGCGGGCGTGATACCCGTGAAGCCATAATACGTTCCGCCGACGATCATCCAGAGCAGGCCGGCACTCAGTTCGCCGGCGATGACGCCGACCATCAGCGGGACCAGTCGACTGTAGCCGGCCGTACCCGCAAATTTGACGATTGCGACCTTCACCAGGCACCCCAGCAGGAACGACGCGGCGAACATCTGGATCGGGTACGACCCCCAGACCAGGAAGGCCACCGGGTGCAACGGCCACCAGGGGAGCCGGAGGCGTGCGGCAGCGGTCGTCACCACCAGCACGAGGCCAAGGATTGTCCACGGAACGGCGCCGCTCATCGGCTGCACCATGCTCAGCCGTTCGAGCCCCTGGGCGGTGGTCGCTTCGGTGAGCGTGTCGTAGGCGTTCATCTCGGCGAGGTAGTGGTTCAGTTGACCGAAGGGCATGGAAGGCAGGTTGCGATTGGTCCAGGTGTCCACGCCCGCGACGCCGTGCTGGTACTGAAGGGTGAACGTCGCGACACCTGCCACGACGAACCCGGTCACGACCATGATCGCCAGCCAGGGGGCGACGCGGGTGGGACGAGTGTTGGCACTGCGTTCGCCGATCTGCAGGGCGTTGGTCAGGTAAGGCATGAGCGCTTCACGGGGGTCGCCGACGATAACGATGCTCGCGATCGCCAGCACGATGAACGCGGTGGGACCGATCGCCTCAATGCCGAACAGCGCAGTCATAACCGCCACCGGCATCCACCACGGCTGAAGGAAAAAGGCCCCGGTCTCCGCGACGATGCGCGACAACACCAGCATCATCATCATCACCAGCAGCACGAACACAGCCGCCAGTACCGGTGCGAGCCCCGCCTGTGCGAGCAGCAGCACCGCGCCGACAAGGCAGACCGCCAGTAGTCGCGCTGCCCACACCGACGACATCGGGGTGTCCTTCCGGCGCGGCAGGCCGACACTGCTGGTCAGCACGTTGAGATAGTAGCGCCGCCCGGTGTAGGCGATCATCAGCGCGATTCCTCCATACGCACCGAACCGCAGCAGGTTGCCCTGTTCGGCAGTGATCACGCTTTGACTGAACGACAAGCCTTGCGCGATCATCACCGCGCCAAGCATCAGGAACAGCAATTGCGAGACGCCCAGGCTGAAAGAAACTGCAAAAGTCAGAAAAAAGGCAAAGGCAATGACCGAGGGGTAAACCGTTGGCAGGAAGTAGGCGGTGCTCCCAGGGACGCGCGATGCATTGGGAAACAGCTCACGCATCGCCGTGAAGTCGAACTGGCGTGGAATTGCAGGCACTTGGTCGAACCAGGCATGAAGGCCGTTGACCAGGTGAAGCGCGAGCAGCGCCGCGAAGCCGTACCAGAACAGGCTGTTGCTCAACAGGCGAGGCAGCAATGACTTTTCGTCTCGTCGCGAAATCTCCTCCACAAACCGCGCGACCGGGTACGGCAGCAACTCGCGCCGCGACCACTGAGGGTGCACGATCACTGCCAGTGCCAGGCTCGCCAAGCCAATCAGCATCGCAAGACCGCCCCATGTGAAAAGCACCGGCGTCCAACTGCCCCACGGGACCTGACGGATGCTGAAGTCGCCGCGGCCCTGCATCAGATCGCTTACGACGTCCGGATCGACGCGTCCCTGCGCCGCAAGCACGCCCGAGCCTTCCGGGGCGGGCAGCAAAAGATCGTCAAACAACTCGGCGAGCACCGCGCGATTGGCGTGCCGGTACCAGTGATCCCGTTCACGTTCGAGGATTTCGGACTGCCGTTGAGCCGACCGACGATCGCTTTCGAGGGCGGCGGCCGCATCGGAATCGTCGGCCGCCTCGATCTGCTCGCGCAGCGCAGCATGTTCCGCCTGCCAGTCGTCGATCCGTGACTGCCGAGCTTCGGCACGCTCAAGGGCTTGTGCAGCGATCGGGCCGAGCTGTTGCACCTGCTGCCAGATTGCGGCTCCATCGGCGATCGGGATTGGATCGATCAGCTCCTGGTTGATAGCGCGCATGACCGGCCGGGCATCGGACAAGGTGGCGCGGTCGCTCGTGGCCAGTTCCGCCAGGTGGCGGCGGGACATGGCGCTGAAACGCTCGGCCACGCGTCCGGCGTCGGAGTCCGGGTCCGCCTCGTGCAGCCGGGCGGCCAGTGCCGACCAGTCGCGGACCTGCCCCGGCGCGACGTGCGGCGACCCGCCGGGCACATAGGACATCACTTCCGCAGCTCGCCAGCCGGAGTTGGTCTGCAACCAGTGGGCAGGCAGAGCGGTCGTCGTGGCTATGCCACGGTAGAAGCCCGACCCTGGCCAACCGCACGCCGCCAGCGCCACCGCCACGAGGATCGCCAACTCCGCCGGCCGTAATGGTAGTTTGGCTGAGACGCTGCCCAGCAGCGGGTTAATGATGAGCAGCAGCAGCATCGCCACGCCGAAGACTGAAATCGGCAGAAAATTACCGATCAGCATCGTCTGGCTGATGACAAAATCGTTGAAGTACGTGGTGGCCGAAATCAGCCAACCCAGCAGCAGCCCTGTGAGCACGGCACGAACGGTCAAGTGTCGCTCCCTTATCTGACAGTCACATAAATCGCCTGAACTGGTGAAGTCCTGTCTGAGCCTCGGCCATCGAGTACTAATGCATTACATCAAATGAGTGCGTATCCTGCACCAGAATCCAGCAAAGGGCAAATCGCCGTGTGCATCAGCCTCTTTCGCGAGGGCGTGGCTGCGGGCGATGAAATACACCTGCATACACCTGCGCGGGATTTCGGCGGCGGCACATCAACGATCGGCACGCCGCGTGATCAATGCGACCTTCTGTTCGTGTTGCCGTAGTACAAAGACGGTGTAGGAACTGTCACCGCGACCGCGCAGCTGAGCTTGTGCCAGGTCGGGGTCGATGGCTTTGCCGCGTGTTTTGACTTCGACGATTCCACCGTCATGCGAATCCAGCCACTGGCGGACCTTCTTCGGTCGCCACGGCAGCTCGGCAAACAATTCAAATGCTTGCGTCCATGGGCTGGAGACGATCTGGTCCGCGGAGAGCAGGCCCCAGTGCGGGTGAACCAACCACGTGTTTAATTGCTGGGCGAGAAGCCCCATCAGTTCCGCCCGTTCCACCGAAGCGTTCATCGTGAACAGGTACCGCCCAGGCGGAGCAAACTGCAACGGGTGAGCCGCCGGGCTGCCCTGCAAGGTATGCGTTGCATGGTCCGTGACCATCGTCGCCGAGCGAACGGCCCGGCGAAGCTTTCCTGTCCATAGCACTGCCTGTACCAGACGGCCGGCTTCACTGATGAACTCTAACTCCGCCCCGGGCGCCAGTGCGTCCGCTTCCTCACGGTCGACTCCCGGACTGAGCTTCATACCGCCATCGGGCGAGGCCGCAAGCAGGCGACGCAGAAAGGTCAGCCCCGGCTGGTAATCCGCGATGCGCCACACACGCCCGCGGGCGTTGCGCCGCGCAGGATCAATATGAAAGGGCAGCCCAGCCAGGCGGAGCTGCGTCACGTCAGCGGCGGCGGTAGCACAATGAGCATTGCATTTCGCCATCCACGCGCGGACCGGCTCCCGGTCCACCGCCAGGACGTGCAGGCCCGCCGCAGCCAGTGCGCGGGCGTCGCCACCGATGCCACAGCAAAGGTCGATCACAGTGGCCGCGGGTTCCAACTGCTCAACGAAGCGTTTGGCCTTCCAGGCGGCCACGGCACTGGAACTGGCCTGCTGAGCGCCGGCGTCATCCAGCACCAGGTCGCCAGACGCGGGGAACTTGCCGGCGGCGCTGCGCCGGCCGGCTGCCAGTTGCAGCGCTGCGGTGACCAGGTTCGGCGGCGCGAGGCGGCGCAGATGAGCCACAGCCGATACGTCACCGGCATCCACCGTGGCCGCGGCATCACGCAACGCCTGCCATCGCGGCGACATCAACGCCTGCCATGTGTCCAGAACCGCAAGTGTCATGCCTTCATCCGCACCTTCTCAACGCTCAAGACTGAACCGCTTCAAACGGTCCAGTGTACCCAGCGAGCATGATCATGTGCGGTGATCATCAGCCGACCCGTCTGACTCCCAGGCGACCGCTTGTAAAACTAAACTTATAATATAAGATTACAAGTCATGAAGAAGCCCTCGGCCACATCGCCACAGTTCGAAAGATTGCAGCCGACGCCCAACCTGGTCGAGCAGGTGGTCGAGCAGCTCCGCGAACAGGTGGTGACGGGGCGATTCCAGCCGGACGAGGCCTTGCCGTCTGAAGGGCGACTTGCTGAGCAGTTTGGTGTGTCCCGCACTGTCCTGCGTGAAGCGATGCATCAACTGCGTTACGCCGGATTGATCGAGGTGTCGCACGGTCGACGTCCGCGTGTGAAAGCGCCGAACGCCGATGCGAGCCTACTGAGTCTCACGACTTGGATGCAGCGCAGTGATCTCGCGATTGACCAACTGCTCGAGGTGCGTCGTCCAATCGAGTGCGAGATCGTTCGCCTTGCGACGACGAGGGGCGATGCAGAGATGCTGCGTGAGTTGCGCAACTGTATCGACCGGCTCCGTAAAGCGACCACCATGGCGCGACGCGTGGCGTTTGACGCTCTGTTTCACCGTCAGCTCGCCGAGGCAGCGGGCAACCCGATCTTCCTCCTCCTGCTCGACGCGTTGAATCCACTGCTCGTGGAGCAGCGACGGCGCACTCTGAAGGGGCGTGGTGCCGAGCGGGCTGCTGCGGACCACGAGGCGATCCTCGACCGCATCGAGCAGCATGACCCCGCCGGCGCGACGCAGGCAATGATGGATCACCTGATCTGGCCCCATGGTTAAGCCAGCAGGATGGAGCGGCAACGGCGCCGTTGATGCGTTCTCACGAGCCAGAGAGAAATAAGCATGCCCAAACGTTACAAGGTGGTTATCCCCGATTTCATCGTCGATGCCCTGACACCGGAGCGCGACATTCTCGGCGACATGAGCGATGTTTTTGCGTATGACGCAAATCATGAGGACGAGCTGGCGGGCCGAATCGAAGATGCGGACGCGATCATGCTCTACCACAATCTGTCGCTGACGAGGAAAACCCTCGGCAGGCTGAATCAGTGCAAGCTCATCGTTCGATGTGGCGTGGGCGTCGATAACGTCGACCACGCGTATGCCCGCACGCGCGGCATCCCCGTGGCAAACGTGCCCGACTACGGTACGGAAGAAGTGGCGGACTCGGCGCTGGCAATGGCCTTGACACTCGCCCGCGGGGTGCACCCGCTCAACAGCATGATCAGGGACGGTCGCGACCCCTACTCCTATACGCAAGTGGTCCCATTGCAGCGATTGCGTGGCGCGGTGTTCGGCGTCGTCGGTATGGGCCGAATCGGCACCGCCGCGGCGCTGCGGGCGAAGGCGTTTGGCATGGATGTCGTCTTCCATGACCCATACGTCGCGGACGGTTGCGATAAGGCTGTTGGTTGTCGGCGTGTCGATCGGCTCGAAGATCTGCTTGAGCAAGCGTACATCCTCAGCCTCCACTGTCCGCTGACAGACGAGACGCGGCACCTGATCAACGGCACGACCCTTGGCCGGATGCCTCGGGGGGGGTTTCTGATCAATACGGCCCGCGGCGGTGTCGTGGACACGGCCCTGCTGTCCGACGCCTTGACGTCGGGGCAACTCGCCGGCGCGGGCATCGACGTGCTCGTCAACGAACCACCGGCCGCTGACGACCCGCTCGTGGTCGTCTGGCGTAATCCGCAGCACGTGGCCCACCACCGGCTGATCCTCAACCCCCATTCAGCCTTCTACAGCGAGCAGGGCCTGCGCGACATGCGCGTCAAAGGCGCAGGAGCTTGCCGTGACGTGCTTCTCGGCAAGCTGCCCCGCAACATCATCAACTGAGCCCGAAGGGTTGTCGGCTCTCGCCGATCCGATCAGATCGTCCGCACCAGCCTCTTGTTTGTTCAAGGATTGAAACATGCTCCAATTGCGATTGCTCATCGACAACGAATGGTCCGATGCACAGCAGAGCCGTACATTTCCCGTGACCAATCCCGCCACCGGCGAAGTGATCGCACAAGCGGCGGAGGCCTCTGCCGACGATGTGGACCGAGCTGTTGGCGCGGCCCGGTCCGCTTTCGAGCGAGGCGAATGGTCCGAGAGGGAGCCCGACGATCGTGCGGACATCCTGTTACGAGTTGCGAGTCTGCTGAACGAACGGCAGGCCGAGTTCGCTCGCCTTGAGTGCTTGGACTCGGGGAAGCCGATCCGGGAAACCTCAACGGTGGACATCCCGTATTCAATCCGCGCTTTTGAATACTTCGCGAACATTGCCCGCGAAGTGAAGGGGGAGGTCATTCCCGTCAAGGGCAAACGCGTGCTCGATTTCCAGACCTTTGAACCGCACGGTGTCGTGGCCGCCATTACGCCATGGAACTTCCCGCTGCACCTGTTCACCCGCGCCATTTGCCCGGCGCTGGCTGCGGGCAATACCGTGGTGGCCAAGACATCGCCGATGACGCCTGCAACCAGTGGCTTGCTGGGGGAGCTTCTGCTCGCGGCCGGGATGCCGGCCGGGACGATCAACATTCTCCACGGCGGTCGGGAGGCGGGGGAGGCGTTGGTGTCACACCCTGACGTGCGGATGATCACCTTCACCGGCAGCGAACCGGTTGGGCGAAGCATTATGGAGGCATCCTCCCGCTCGCCGATCATCAAAAAAATGATTCTTGAACTCGGCGGCAAGGGCGCTTTCATCGCTGACGCCGACTGCGACGTCGAGGCCGCAGTCGCCTCAGTGCTCGTGGGATTCTGCCTCACCCAAGGGCAGGTCTGTTGTGCGTCGACCCGCCTCTACCTGCATGCTGACATCTACCACGACTTTCTCGATCGGCTCGTCCGGCGCGCCGAATCGCTGCGCATCGGCGATCCCCTCGATCCCAAAACACAGCTCGGAACGCTGATGAACCAAGCGCAGCTCGACCGGGTGGACCAGGCGATCCGCGTTGCGATCGGCAACGGGGCCACCTTGCTCACCGGCGGCAAGCGTCTGACCCGGCCCCCCCTGGACAAGGGCTTTTTCTATCGCCCAACGATACTTGAAGTTGATCGCAACGATTTGCCATGCGTACGCGATGAGATCTTCGGCCCCGTGTTGACCGTCAAACGCATCACGTCCCTTGACGAAGGTGTCCAACTGGCCAACGACACCGACTTCGGCCTGGGCGCCGCCGTCTGGAGCCGTAACGTCACCAAGCTGTTTCGTGCGGCCCGTCAACTGGACGCGGGAACGGTTTGGATGAACATGAACCTCATGTCGACCATGGAAGCTCCTTTCGGTGGCAATAAGAACAGCGGAATCGGCCGGGAATACGGCACGATGGGGCTGCGCGAGTACATGAAGGTTAAGAATCAGATGGTTTCGCTGGAGGATGAGGCGAGCGATTTTTACACGGATTCAGACACCTGATGTACTGCTCACAACTCGCCGCTCGTCGCCACTCATCGCAAGGAGAACCCATGGCCACACCCATCGCCAGCCCGATTGAATCTTCGAACACCGACGACGGCACCGCGCCTCGCGTGCGGTGGCGGGGCAAGTGGATCTGGCCACCCACGACCAAGGAGCAACCACACGCCTTCGCGCTCTTTCGTCGATGTTTCACGCTCGAGCGTCCGTCCGAGGCAGCGAGGTTGTTCATCACCGCCAGTCACGCGTATGCGTTGTGGGTAAATGGGCATTTTGTCGGACGGGGACCGGCGCTTTCGGATCCGCGTTTTCAGCGGTACGACGAGCGCGACATAGCCGAGTGGCTGGAGGCGGGCAGGAACTGCCTGACCGTGCTGGCACACCACGATATCAGCCGCAACCGCCTCACGGCCCACGCCGAAGCGCGGGGACTGCTGTTTCAACTCGAGTGCGGCGACAGGGTCATCGCCAGCGACGAGACCTGCCGCGCAACGCTCGCCACTGCCTGGCGCGTGCCTCCACAGGGTTTCGATGACACGACTTGTGCAGAGATGTTCGACGCCCGGCAGATGCCGGCGGACTGGCACACGCCCGAATTCAGCGACGGCGACTGGTTCACGGCCGATCCGGTGATTCCACCGACCAATACGCTATGGGGCTGTGCCCAACCACAGGCCCGCTTCTACCCATGGGTCAACCTGATCCCAAGCGAGGTCTGCGAGCCACATGCAGCGCACCGCCGAGCCAAGCGAATTCATACTGCGGGCGAAGTCCTGCAGACGATGGAGCCAGGGGCTGACGGGGCTGTGCGATTGAGCCTTGAGACCATACGCCCATTCACCAAAGCCCGCCTCGACCGGCCGGAGACGCTGATCACAGGCCAAGGCGAACCGGCGCGCGTCGTGAACTCCGACCCGGCCGAGCCCGACGCAACCTTTGACGGGCTGCGGAATGTGACGATCGTACTGGACTTTGGCGAGTTGATGAACGCTCGGCCTGTGCTGCACCTCGACGCACCGGCCGGCGCGGTCATCGACATCGGCTACGCCACACACTTGCAGGAGGGGCGGGCCGTGTCGTACCGCTCACGACGGACGCCCCAGGCAGACCAGTACATCGCCCGCGCTGGCGAGCAGCGATGGCAGCCGTTCCAGTGGCGGCAGTTCCGTTACCTTCAGCTCACGTTTCGCAGTTTGAACGAGCCGCTCATTCTGCTCGGCGTCGAGGCGGAAACGACTGAGCCAAGACTCGAAGATCGCGGCCGTTTCGCCTGTGAGGATGAACTGGTGAACCAGGCGATGACGATGAGTCGGCGAACCGTGGCGTTGACAGTCCTCGACCGGCTGATGGACAACGCCTCGCGTGAGCGGCGGCAATACCTCGGCGACGGGGCCGGCATGCTGCGGGCGATCTGGGCGCTGCACGGCGATGCGGCGGTCGGGCGAAAGTACCTGCACCAGGCCGACGAGGGCCAGCACAGCACAGGACTCTACCGCTACAGCTATCCGGGGCATGACGACGACCGCACGTCTTTGTTTGACCACTCGCTGGCCATGCCGCTGCTGGTCTGGGAGCACCACCGTCTGTTTGCCGACGCGGCGCTCGTCGAGCGACTGTGGCCGGGGCTGATACGGTTCGCACGGCTGATGACCTCATGTCTGGATGAGGACGGCTTGATGGGAATGCCACCCTACGCGGTCTGGCTTGACTGGGCGGCCATTGATCGACGCGGCCGATCGTTTCTGCTCAGCGCATACGCGGCCGAGGCATTCGAACGGTTGGCGGATCTGTCGCGGACACTGAAGCTCGGCGGACCGGCGGAGCGATGGAGCGATCTGGCCCAACAGATACGGGCAACGCTGCGTGAGCGTTTTTTCGATGGCCGTCGTGGCGTGTATGTCGATTGCCTGCTCGACAAGCCGGACGCGGACAACCCGCCCGGCGCCAGCGAACACGCCCTTTCTGCAGCGATCGTGCTGGGGATCGCAACGCCTGAACAGACTGAGGTGATGTGTCGAACCTATGAGCGCGACCCGATGGCGTTCAGCCAGGTGTCACCTGCATGGCAGGAACTGCCGACCGCGTTGATCCGGGCCGGACGGACGGACCTCGCCCTGGCCTGGGCGCATCGACGATATGGGCAACTGATCGAACAGGGATTCGAAACGATTCCGGAAATGTGGTGCCTGTGGGGTGAAAAGACACTGGGGCAGTGGCGATGCCGTGACTCGCGGGCGGTGGCGCAGGGGACCGGACTGCCGTGGCCGAAGGCGATGTTGAGCGGGGTGTGCGGGCTGGAGCCTGCCGAACCGGGCTTCACGCGGGTGCGCCTGACACCACGTCTCGGGTCCCTGCGTCGGATCGATGCGGCATTGCCTGGCCCTGACGGGGATTACGCCGTTAAGATGAGCAGGGAAGGATCGCGGCTTCAAATCACGCTCGACTTGCCCGCCGTGAAACCCGTGGAGCTTGTACTGCCAGGCTTTCAAGAGACAGATCAGCTTGCGGCCCTTGGTGACGTGTTGACGCCAACCGAATGGCGGACGCTGCTCAGCGGGCCCGCAGCGGTGTTTCAACTGGTTGGCGCCCGCCGATACGAGTTGGCGTGGGACGCCGGCGGAGAACGGGTGATTGCATGAGGGGTTCATGGCGAGCGGATTCGGACGATGGGTGAGAGATGTCGCCGTGCTTGATATCCGAACCGCTCGCCCCGTTCCATCATCCGGTCGTCGAGGCCGGCCGGGTTCCTCCCCCACTCAGCCAGCGCTTTGTCATCAGCAAATCGGCCGGATTTGTTCACGCCGGAGCCGCCACGGTAGTATGTGCGGCTCTCCCGGTATTTTCCCACTGCTACCGAGCAGCGTGCCAGGAGAGCTATTGCCAGCAGGCTTCGCGGCGCGGGCTCCCGGCCATGGCCGAAGTCCAGCGGTAAACGTACCGAACGAAAAGCAGGCAATTGCACCGTACCTGATTCCTGTACCTGAAACGAACGCCGCGAGCGACGAGATCAGGTATAAAACCCGGTTTTCAGCCAGTCATCACGGAATATTCGCCCCATGGAAGCAGGCATCGTCGGTTTACCAAACGTCGGCAAGTCCACGCTGTTTAACGCCCTCACACAAGCAGGCATCGCCAGCGAAAACTATCCGTTCTGTACGATCGAGCCAAACGTCGGCGTCGTGCCCGTGCCCGACCCGCGCCTGGCCACGATCGAAACGCATATCCCCACGCAAAAGGTCATTCCCGCAGCGCTGCGACTGGTCGACATCGCAGGCCTCGTCCGCGGTGCGAGCGAAGGCGAGGGGCTCGGCAACAAATTCCTCAGCCACATCCGCTCGGTCGATGCGATCCTTCACGTCGTCCGCTGCTTTGACGATCCGGACATCGCCCACGTCGAAGGCAGCGTCGACCCGATCCGCGATATCGAAACCATCGACATGGAACTGATGCTTGCCGACATGGCCAGCGTCGACTCGGCCATGGAAAAGGCCGTCCGCGCCGCCCGCACCGGCGACAAGGAGGCGAAGCTGCGCGTGTCCGTGCTCGAAGCGTGCAAGGCCCGCCTCGACGCCGAGCAGCCGATCCGCGGCGTCACGTTCGACCAGCCCGACGCGATGAAAACATTGCGCGGCTTGTCGCTGCTCACCGCCAAGCCGGTGCTTTACGTGGCCAACGTCGACGAAGACGATCTCGCGGGCGACAACGCCTACGTGCAGAAGGTTCGCGAGCGAGCCGAGCGTGAAGGCGGCCTGGTCGTGCCGGTGTGTGCGAAGATTGAATCTGAGCTGGCCGAGCTGGACGAAGCCGACCGCGATGAGCTGCTCGAAAGCGTCGGCCTGACCGAGCCGGCGCTGCACGCGCTCGCCCGCGCTGCGTACAAGCTGCTGGGGTTGCAAAGCTACTTCACCGCCGGGCCGAAGGAAGTGCGTGCCTGGACCGTGCCGATCGGCGCGACCGCGCCGCAGGCCGCGGGCGTGATCCACAGCGATTTTGAGCGAGGCTTCATCCGGGCCGAGGTTTACTCGGTCGCCGACCTTGAAGCGCATAAGAATGAGAAGGCCATCCGCGAAGCCGGCAAGCTGCGCATCGAAGGCAAGGACTACGTCGTCAGCGACGGCGACGTATGCCACTTCCTGTTCAATGTATGAGCATAATGCCCTTCAAGCCGTGGACGGGTTTTGACATCTCCACGCGATTCACCCCTCGCGCGTCAGTTTGGTGATCCGCCCATCCGCCACCCACTCGACAATGTAGATATTGCCTTCACCATCAAAGCAGCCGCCGTGCGGACTGTTGAACCGGCCGGCCACGCGCATCTCATCCGGCACGTTCGGCCAGCCATGCTTGCCGACAATCTCACGGTTATCGCCGATATGTTCCGCCACCAATTCATCTCGCCCGTCATACAGATTGATGAACCCATGCAGGTCCGGCACGAGCAGCGTGCCGTCCGCGTGCTGATCGAAACAACACGGATGCTGCTGATCGAACGCCTTGATAAACGAGCCATCCAGCCCAAACACCTGCACGCGACTATTGCCCCGGTCGGTCACATACAGCACCGGGTCGTCCGTACCCGTCGCAGCGGTGCGCGTGCCGATCCACACCGCATGTGGACACTTGAACGCGCCCGCGCCACTGCTGCCGTCCAGCGTGTCGAGGTATTGCCCCGACTTGTCGTAGTGATGCACCAGCCACGAGCCATAGCCGTCGGCGACATAGACATCGCCATTGGTCGGCGACTCGCTCGCCCACGTCGGCGAATAGTTGCCGCCCTCGGCGTAGGCTTGATGCTCCGGCTTGTCGATGCTCAGCACCGTTTCACCGGTGAGGGTGGTCTTGACCACCTCGCCACTTGTCTGATCGGTCAGCCAGAGAAACTCCTCGCCGTCGCTTTGCACCAGTGTCAGGCCATGCGCCCCGAGAAAGCGATCGCTCGGAAACGCGTCCCACATGCGGACAAAGTTTCCATCCGCATCGAACGTCAACAACGCGTGAGCCGACTGGTTGAACACATGAACCAGCCCTTCCCGGTCGACCGCGACACCATGCGTGTAGCCGAGGTTTACGCCATCAGGCACCTTCGCCCACTGGCTGTTCCACGAATAGGTCCGGTCGGCAAGGCTGAGTGTGTCCGTCATGCGTCGACTCCTTTCAGCAGATCAAGATCGCCACACAGGATGATGGGTCAATTCCCACCCAATCGCAACCCGCGGCCCCGGCTTGCCACCGGCCTCGCTTCGGGATACAAACGCTCACGGCAACTTTATTGGAGAACCATTCATGCCCGAGAGCTACGTCGTATCACTGGACACGCACCGCAACCTCGTCACCGCTGCCTTCCAGGCCCGCGGCTTCACCGCTGAGGAAGCCGACGCCTCTGCCCGCTTTTGTGAGCTCGCCGCCTGGCATGGCATCAAGACCCACAACGCCCTCAAAGCCCTCCACCTCGACGAGCACTTCGGCTCGGGCAACAAGAAGCGACAGGGCTGCGTCCCCGGCGCGCAGATCGAAAAGCTCCCCAGCAAGTTCGCCGCCAGCGAAAAGTGGAACGCCAACCGCAAGCTCGGCCAGGCGACCGCCTTCGACGCCATGGACCGCTGTATCGAGCTCGCCGACAAATACGGCATCGGGCAGGTGAGCGTCGACAACGCCTTCCACTACCTCTGGGGCGGCGGCTATGTCATGGACGCCGCGAAGAAAGGCTACATCGCCTACACCAACTGCACCGCAGCGCTGGCCGAAGTCGTCCCCTTCATGGGCAAGTTTCCCACGCTCGGCACGAACCCGCACTCATGGGCCTTCCCGACCACCGACGCCATCGGCTTCCCCATCGTCATCGACTGGGCCACCAGCACCGTCGCCATGGGTCGTGTCCAACAGTTCAAACGCGAAGGCAAGCAGCTGCCCCCCCAGGCCGCCGTCGACAAGAACGGCGAGCCCACGACGGACCCCACGCAGGTCGCCGCCCTGCTGCCGTTCGGCGCTCACAAAGGCTACGGCCTCTCACTGATCAACGAGATCGTCGCCGGCTTCATCGGCGGCTCGCTGCCCACCCTACGCTCGCGACCCGAGCAGGCCGGCGAAGGCGAAAAGACCACGCCCAACTTCTACTTCCAGGTCATTCATCCCGACGCGATGGACTGCGGCGGCTTCGCCCGCGGCCGCAACCAGGCCGACAACGTCAAAGCCGTCATCAAAGACATCCTCGGCCACGGCAACGAAGGCTGCCTCCTGCCCGGCCAGATCGAGCACCAGGCCGCCGTCGCCAGTGCCAAGGCCAACGGCCTGATCTTCACCGGAGCCGAGGTCGCCGAGTTCCGCGAGCTTGCCGATGCGCTCGGCGTCACCTTTGACGCGGCAGAAGCAGCCACGGCATGAGTCGCCGTACCCTGAACGCAATCCGCGAAGCCCACGGATTCAATCCGTGGGCTTCCGCTACTTTCACGCCCTCGCAGGGATGACGTATGCCCGAAATCGAAATCGGCCCCGAAACTGAAGGCGACAACTGCTGGTCATACGAAGTGCAGGTGTTCGACGCCGGCCGTACGCATCAGTACGACGTCACCCTCAGTTGGTCCGACTACGATCTCTGGTCGCGCGGCCGTGTCCCGCCGTCACGTGTCGTCGAAACCGCCTTCAAGTTCCTCCTCGACCGCGAACCCGCCACCGCCATCATGCCCCGCTTCGACTGCTCCGTCATCCGCCGATACTTCCCCGACGTCGACAAGCAGCTGCCGACAATGCTGTAATAGCCCCCCTCACTCGCGCCCCAATCAGCAATTAGAAATTCTCACCCCTCATCCGCTTGCCCACAGTTCCAGCACACTTCGAAGTTCGGCGGGTTCGTCTCCTGGCAATGCATGCAACGCCACGCCGCCGTCCGCCCCGACTGCGCCGGCGGCTCCGGCATCAACTCACCCAACTGCCACCGCCGTAGAAGATCGACCACTTCCAGATATTGCTCGCGCGGCACGCCGATGCGCGGCGGCCGATGTCTGGTGTAATGCAACGCCCCGCCGAACATGTTCGGCATCAGCTCCGTCAACTCAACGTAAGGCACCTGGTACAGCCGCAGCAGCTCGACCACATCCGCCTCGGCACGCACTTCTTCACCGTTGGCGATCACCGGCGGACAATCCCCGCGCGGCACATAATCCATCAACGAAAACCCACGCCCACACTCCGGACACTCATGCTTGCGCAACCCCGCCAGCGGATAACCGCAATGACGACATCGCAAGCCAAGATCAGGTACGGGCAATGCATCAGGATCAAACATGCGTTCTATTGTAGGCAACGCCGAACATCAGCACCCTTACACCCTGACCGCGGATTGCCCCATCACCTGCCGCCGCGCCTCGTCCAGCACGCGCATCGTCCGAAGTGTCTGTTCGCGCGTCACCTCCGCAGGCTCACCGTCGAGCACCGTCCGCGCAAATGCGTCCGCCTCCAGCCCGAACAACGGCAGCTCCGCATCCACCTGCCGAACCGTCGGCTCCGGCGCTTTCAATGCACCGCCATCCTGCCGCGGCGGCGTCATCCCCTTGATCACGTACTCCGCCCCACGCACCGCCGGCTTCCACGGCACGGGCACTGCGATGTAACCCTCGTCACCACAGATCAACGCAGTATTGTCCGCCTGCACCGTCATCCCGCACGCGAAGTCTGCCAGCACATCGTTTTCAAACGCAAGCGTCCCCACCGCCCGTTCGTCCACACCTGTCTCATGCACATGCCCTGACGCGTTCACCGACGTCGGCTCCGCGTCGGCCAGCAGGCATGCAAGGTCAATGCAATAGCAGCCGATATCCATCAGCGCGCCGCCCGCCAGCTCTGCATCGAATCGAATGTTGCCTTCAATCTTCCGCGTGCGATAGCAAAAGCTCGTTCGGATCAACTGTAACTTGCCGATTGCTCCCGACCGCACTTCGCGCACCACCGCCTGCGTCAGCGGATGCGATCGATACATAAATGCTTCGACCAATATGCGATCCGCCTTCGCCGACGCGTCGAACATCTGCTCCGCCTCGGCTACGCTCGTCGCCATCGGCTTCTCACAAAGCACATGCTTGCCCGCTTCCAACGCGCGAATCGTCCACTCGGCGTGCATGCTGTTCGGCAGCGACACGTACACCGCCTCCACCGCATCGTCCGCCAGCAGCTCCGCATAGCTGCCGTACGAACGCTCCACCGCATACGCTTTCGCAAACTCCGCCGCTGCTTCACGCGTCCGCGAGCCCACCGCGCACACCCGACTCCGCCGTGCCCCCGACACGCCCTCGGCAAACTGTCTCGCGATATTCCCCGTCCCAAGTATGCCCCAGTTCAATCGATCCGCCATATCACACACCCCTTATCGCAGCACCTTCAATCACCCGGCCGACATCCAAACCCAAACCAGTAACGAGAAACCACAAACCAGAAACCAACGCCATCAACTTCTCAAAGCTTCTCCACCACCAGCGACGCCAACTCGCTCCGCTCGCTCTTGGCCAGCGTTACATGCCCCACCAGCGCCGCCCCCTTCAGCCGTTCGACCATGAACGACAATCCGTTGCTCGAACTGTCCAGGTACGGATTATCGATCTGTGCCACGTCGCCCGTGAGGATGATCTTCGTCCCTTCGCCCACGCGCGACACGATCGTCTTCACCTCGTGTGGCGTCAGGTTCTGCGCCTCGTCAATGATGATGAACTGATGTGGAATGCTTCGCCCGCGAATGTACGTCAGCGGCTCGAGCACCAGTTGCCCCGATGCGATCAACTGTTGAATCCGCTGCTCCGCGCTCTTCGAGTCCGCATGCTGCGCCGCACCCGGAAACGCAGCGCCGCGCGTCGACAGCAGGTACGTCAGGTTGTCGAAGATCGGCTGCATCCACGCTTCGAGCTTCTCATCCTTTGTGCCCGGCAGATAACCGATATCACGACCCATTGGCATGATCGGCCGCGCGACCAGCAGCTTGTCGTAACGCTCTTCCGTAAACGTCTTGGCCATCCCCGCCGCGATCGCCAGCAGTGTCTTGCCCGTACCCGCTGTGCCCAGCAGGGTGACCAGCTTGATTTCGTCATCCAGCAGCAGGTCCAGCGCCATGGTTTGCTGTACGTTCCGCGCCATGATGCCCGACACCGGCTTGCGCGGCCCGTGAATCGGAATCAGATGGTCCGTATCCGCCAGCCGACGCGCCAGTCCCGTATGCGACTCGTCCAGCGCGTTGCGCAGCTGCACATACTGGTTCGCATGCAACTCGATTTCCCGCCGCTGACCGTCCGGCCCTTCATCCATCAGATGCTCAGCCAGTTCCGCCAATTCAAGCTGCTTCTCTTCATACAACGTGTCAATCAACTCGCCCGGCACAGCCAGCGTCGCGTAGCCCGCATATAGGTGATCGATGTCAACCTTCTGCGCCTCGAAGTCTTGCGTCGTAATACCCAGCGCATCCGCCTTCAAGCGGACGTTGATGTCCTTCGTGATCAGAATCGAACGAACGCCTTGCTCGTGCAGCGCCCACGCCACGCTGATAATCCGGTTGTCCGGCAGATCTTCCTTCAACCACTTCGGCCGATCGTCTGTCGCAAACTCCACACGAATCTTGCCCCCCGCCTCGTTCCACGTCACACCCTCCGCCAGGTGCCCCTTGCTGCGCAGCGTATCCAGTTGACGGATCACCTCGCGTGCGTTCCGCCCCACGTCGTCGCTTTGCTTCTTGAACTTGTCCAGTTCCTCCAGCACCGCGAACGGGATGATGACCTCATGCTCCTTGAACATGTACAGGCTCACCGGGTTATGAAGCAACACATTCGTGTCCAGCACGAAGTACTTCAGATCACTCTCGGGTGTCGCCTTGTCAACTTGCTTGGTTGTCGTCATGGTGTCCGGCTTCAAAGTGTGCTGCCTCCGGCGTCTTCAGGGAATAAACCGTCCTTGGCCAACGTCATCTTGATTGTATCGCCTACGCTAACACCGCTCGCGTGTCTCCAGTCAAACATACGACACGATCCCGCCACGCATTCATCACGGCTGCCGCACCGCCTCGTCCTCATCCACCGCACTCGTCGCGGGCACTTGCCGCGCCTCCAGCGTCCTGATCCGATTAATCGCGGAGAGGTACGCCTTCGCCGCCGCTTCGATCACGTCCGTGCTCAACCCGCGGCCGCGCACCTTTCTTCCATTATGATTCACCTGCACGCTTACTTCCCCCTGCGCTTCCTTGCCCCCCGTCACCGCGCGCGTCTGATAATCTTCCAGTGTGATCCCCACGCCCGTGATGCGCTGGATCGTCGAGTACACCGCATCGATCGGCCCGTCACCCGTCGCGGCGTCCATCGCCTCCGTGCCTGCCGAGTCGCGCAGCACCACCGTCGCCGTGCTGATCACACCCGTGCCGCTGGTCACCTGAAAGCGCATCAACTCCCACAACGCGCTGCCCGACTCAAGCTGCTCGTCGAGTATTGCCTCGATATCCTCGTCGTACACATCTTTCTTCTTGTCCGCGAGCGCTTTGAACTTCTCAAACGCCTTCTCAATCGTCGCATCATCCACCTTGTAGCCAAGATGCTGCACACGATCCCGAAACGCATGTCGTCCTGAGTGTTTGCCCAGCACGAGCTTGCTCTCCGGCACGCCGATGTCGCGAGGGTCCATGATCTCGTACGTGCTGCGATTCTTGAGCATGCCGTCCTGGTGGATGCCCGCTTCGTGGGCGAACGCGTTTTCGCCGATGATCGCCTTGTTCCGCTGCACGTAAAGCCCCGTAAGATGGCTCACCATCCGCGACGTCGGGTAGATCTTCTTCGTGTTCACGCTCGTGCGGTATTGCTTGTAGTAGTCGCCACGCGTATGGATCGCCATGACGATTTCTTCCAGCGCCGCATTGCCCGCGCGTTCACCGATGCCGTTGATCGTGCACTCGATCTGCCGTGCCCCGCCCTGCATCGCCGCGAGCGAGTTCGCCACCGCAAGGCCGAGGTCGTTGTGGCAATGCGCCGAAAGCACGATGCCCTGCTCATCAATCACCGGCAACTGCTCGCGAAGGTGGCTGAAGATACGCCCATACTCCGCGGGCACGGCGTAGCCCACCGTGTCGGGAATGTTAATCGTCGTCGCCCCCGCCTCGATCACCGCGGCGGTGATGTCGACCAGGTGATTCAACTCCGTCCGCGAACCATCTTCCGGGCTGAACTCCACATCGTCCACAAACTCCCGCGCCCGCTTCACCGCGTCAACGCTGATCTGCTTGATCGCTTCGAACGGCTTTTTGAACTTGTGCTCAAGATGAATCTTGCTCGTCGCAGCGAACACATGAATCCGCGGATGGTTCGCGCCCTTGAGCGCTTCGCCCGCGCGATCGATATCGCGTGCCACGCAGCGCGAAAGCCCGCACACCGTCGCCCGCTCCAGCTCTCGGCCGATCGCGTGCACCGCATCAAAGTCCCCGATACTCGTGATCGGAAACCCCGCTTCGATGATGTCCGCACCCAGCGCCTCCAGTTGCCGAGCGATCTCCATCTTCTCCTGGTGGTTCAGGCTCGCACCGGGCGATTGCTCGCCGTCGCGAAGCGTCGTGTCGAAGATGCGAACGTGGGTCGGCTCGGACATCGTAGAGTCTCCTTGACTGATCTTTCCCATGGCTTGCTTTCAGCCAGCGTCTTGGCCGTCACCTGGCCGTCGTGGCTCATCGAACATAAAAAAACCGCCCTGTCGGTCGCTTGGCCGAACAGGGCGGTTGGTTGGCGAATCTTGTGAGTCGCAATCCAGCCCTATCCGGCGCACAGCAACAGCAGCAGGCCCAGCTGATTAAGCTGACCATGCTGCGTAACGCCGGCACGCGGATTGGGAGAATTCGTCGACATCGCATTGAGCTTATGATCGGCACACCAGCCTGTCAATCGTGTATCTTTACATGTTCCTCCGCCGCCTCAAACCCACGGAACCCGACATGACCGCAACATCCCCCCTCTCCACCGCAACGCTCGGCGAATCCGACATCACCGCCACCCGCCTCATCTACGGCTGCATGCGGACCGTCGGCACCTGGGACCCCGCCGCCGTCACACCCGAACACGAAGCCACCGCCAAGGCCGCCGTCCGCACCGCCATCGACGTCGGCTACACCCACTTCGACCACGCCGACATCTACGGCCGAGGCCAGTGCGAACGTGTCTTCGGCGACCTGCTTCGCGAGTCCCCCCATCTTCGCGAAAACATGATCATCACCACCAAATGCGGCATCCGCTTCGCCGGCGACCCCACCCCCGACGCCACACACCGCTACGACTTCTCCAGCGAGCACATCACCTGGTCTTGCGAGCAGTCACTCAAACGCCTCAACATTGACACCATCGACATCTACCTCCTTCACCGCCCCGACCTGCTCATGGACCCGCTCGAAATCGCCGACGCCTTCACTCGTCTCCACGACCAGGGTAAGGTCCGCTACTTCGGCGTCAGCAACTTTACCAACGAACAGTTCGACCACCTCCAGGCCGCGCTCGATCAACCGCTGCTCTGCAACCAGATCGAAGTCCACCCCGCTCGGCTTGACCCCATCGAAGACGGCACGCTCAACCACCTCCACCGCCTCGGCGTCACACCCACCGCCTGGAGCCCCCTCGCCGGCGGACGCTTTGGCAACGACGCCGCCGTAAAAGCAAATGCCCCCGACCGCGAGCATCAGCAATCGCTGCTCGACGCGCTCGACGCCGAGGCAAACGCCCATAGCGTCAGCCGTACCGCCATCACCCTCGCCTGGCTGATGCACCACCCGGCCGGCATCCAGCCCATCGTCGGCTCACGTAACCCTGACCGCATCCGCGACGCCGCCACCGCCGACCGCGTCACCATGTCTCGCGAAGTCTGGTACCGCATCTACCTCGCAGCAAGAGGCAAAGCCCTGCCCTGACCCAACTCCATCCCGATATCACCCTTCACATCCGAAGCCCACGGCGTCACGCCGTGGGCTTCTCCCTGCCAAACCAGAAACCACAAACCAAAAACCAGAAACCCAACCCCCCCTGCCTCAAAACACCGGCCGCCGCCTCCCCGACGGGTCCAACACCCATTCATACACCTGTTCCACCACCGCCGCCTTCGCGTCCCACGTGAACCGCTCGCACACCCGCCGCCGCGCCGCCGCCGACATCGCGTCCACCCGCCCCGGCTCGGCCGCCAACTCCGCCAGGGCCGCGCGAAACGCCTCCACCAGCCCCGCCCGATCCGTCATCGGCAAGGCGACCCCTGTCTGCTCCGTCACCAGTTCCGCCGGCCCGCCATAACCCACCACCACCGGCACCAGCCCCACCGCCATCGCCTCCAGCACCACACCGCCGCCGAACTCGCGGATGCTCGGAAAGCCGAACACGTCCGCCGTCGCCATCCGATCCTGCACCTGCTCGTGCGCCACCCACCCCGCAAGCGTCACTCCATCGCCCAACCGCTCCCGCTCAACGAGTGCCCGCAGCGCCGCCATCTGAGGCCCATCGCCGATCACCTCCACACACACCCGCCCCTCCCGCACCAGCGGCGCCACCGCTTCCAGCAACACATCCGCCCCCTTGTAAGGCACGAGTCGCCCGACGAACACCACCCGCATCGGCCGGGCCGCCGCATGCTCGCGCACGCGAGCGAACCGCTCCGGATCCACCGCGTTCTCCGGCAGATAAACGCACTTGTCGTGATACTTCTCTGGCATTTGCTGCCACGTATCCCGCGACGCCACCAACAGCGCCGCCGCCTGCCGCCGCGTCCGCCGATAGCCCGGCAGCAGCTTGTAAACCTCCCGCACGTACGACAACCACTCCCGCTCCGCCCGTCTCACCCCGTCATACCCCCGCGGCCACGGCACGCCGCCGTTCATCGGCCCCACCACGAAGGGCACCCCCGCCCGCTCACACCCTCGCGCCAGCACCAGGCTCGGTATCGTCGGACTCAATGGCGTCACCCGGTGTACCACCTCAAACCGCCCCGCCGCGATCTCCGCCCCCAGCATCCGCCACAGCTTCCACTCAAACGCGTAGTACGACAGCGCCGCCGCCGCTGTCATCGTCGTCCACCCCTTCCCCTTGCCGCCGCGCAGCACATTCCCCAGCCGCGTCGTCGGCCGAGCCACCGCCTCGCTGTCAATCGCAACAAAATCCCGCCCCTCCACCTTTCCCGCCCGCAGCCACGCTTCCCGGTTGCGCACCTGCGTCGCCACCAGGCAGTCCGTTCGCCGGGCGATCGCCTGAGCATGCGACCACCCCACCAACGGCACGCTGACCCACTCCGGGTTCGCCGCCTCCGCCACCACCAGCACCCGCCGCCGCATCCGCAACTCTCCCTCCCCACACAGCCCCCGATCCTACGCCGCCGCGTTCCCGGAGTCCGGGGAATTGCTAAGCGCTAAATGCTGATTGCTAATTGTGGGGAGCCACGCCGATACAATCAGCGATGAGAAATCAGCAATTAGAAATTCCGACAGATCCGGCCCTTCGCTCGCCGACTCGCTCAGGGCTCGGCTTACCCAAACCAGAAACAAGAAACCACAAACCAGAAACCTCCCCCCCTTCCCCCTGAACTTGAGCATTTGCCTCTTTTCGCCAATAATCGCCTCTCTGTCCGCCGGACGCTCCGACGCCGTCCGCGGTTTGTTCCCACCCTCAACGACCAGCCACGGAGGAAGCCCCCATGACCCAGGCAACAACCGGCGAACCCATCAAGTTCGCCAACGGCGAGCTCAACGTTCCCAACCACCCCATCGTCCCCTTCATCGAAGGCGACGGCACGGGCCGTGACATCTGGCGCGCCAGCCAGCGCGTCCTCGACGCCGCGGTCGTAAAGGCCTACGCCGGCGACAAGTCCATCGCGTGGAAAGAAGTCCTCGCCGGCCAAAAGGCCTTCGACTCCACCGGCGAATGGCTCCCCGACGCAACTCTCGAAGCCTTCAAAACCTACTTCGTCGGCATCAAGGGCCCGCTGACCACGCCCGTCGGCGGCGGCATCCGCTCGCTGAACGTTGCCCTTCGACAGATCCTCGACCTCTACGTCTGCCTCCGTCCCGTTCGCTGGTTCACCGGCGTGCCCACGCCCATCAAGCGGCCTGAAGAAGTCGACATGGTCATCTTCCGCGAGAACAGCGAAGACATCTACGCCGGCATTGAGTTTCAGGAAGGCTCGGAGGAAGTCGACAAGTTCAAGAAGCTGCTCAAGGAAGCCTTCCCAAAGCACTTTGAGAAGATCCGCTTCCCGGATACCTCCGGCCTCGGCATCAAGCCTGTCTCGAAGGAAGGCACGCGCCGCCTCGTCAAGGCCGCCATTGATTACGCCATCGAGCAGGGCCGTGACAGCGTCACGCTCGTGCACAAAGGCAACATCATGAAGTTCACCGAAGGCGGCTTCCGCGACTGGGGCTACGAAGTCGCGATGAACGACTACAACGGCGAGCTGATCGACGGCGGACCGTGGACGAAGATCAAGGCCAACGGCAAAGAGATCATCGTCAAAGACGTCATCGCCGACGCCTTCCTGCAGCAGATCCTCACCCGCCCGGCCGAGTACGACGTGGTCGCCACGATGAACCTCAACGGCGACTACATCTCCGACGCCCTCGCCGCGCAGGTCGGCGGCATCGGCATCGCGCCCGGCGGCAACATCAACTACACCACCGGCCACGCCATCTTCGAAGCCACCCACGGCACCGCCCCCAAGTACGCCGACCAGGACAAGGTCAACCCCGGCAGTGTCATCCTCTCCGGCGAAATGATGCTCCGACACCTCGGCTGGAACGAAGCCGCTGACCTCGTCGTCAAGGGTGTCGAAGGCGCCATCGCAGCCAAGACCGTCACCTACGACTTCGAACGCCTCATGGACGGCGCCAAACTCCTCAAATGCTCCGAGTTCGGCGAAGCCATCATCAAACACATGGACTGAATCAAACACTACACAAAACCCAGATTCGACTGAAGCCCACGGACACCCTCCGTGGGCTTTTTTGCTCTGCATCGACAAGCCGACGACGACGAGCCCCGGCCAACGTCGGCAAACCTCAGCATTGTGCGTTGGCCGCCAGGCCCGCCGCATCGACCGTCACACGGTCAAACGCGAGACTCGTCGGCGCACGCCTGGTTGATTCGGTGTCGATAAAGCTCTACCTTTGCATGAAGCATGCCAACCCCGTGGCCGTGCGTCCGGCATGGCCCGGTTTCAGGGAGAACGAAGCGTGTCCAGCAGCAGCAGCGGTGTCCGCGCGGACGCCGACGTGGCCAATTTGTCATCCGAGCTATCACCTGGAGCCGCCGTCAGCAGCGACAGCCGCTTCTTCTACGGCTGGGCGATGCTGCCGCTGGCGACGATGGCGTTGATCGCCACCGCCCCGGGCCAGACTTTCGGCGTCTCTGCATTCAACGATTCGTTCCGCACCGCCCTGGGCCTCAGCCACAGCCAGTTGACCGGGGCGTATATGGTCGGCACGCTCCTCGCCGCGATACCGATGGGCTATGTCGGGGCCCTGATGGACCGCCACGGCCTGCGGGTGACTATCACCGCGGTAGTCATTCTCTTTGGCGGCGTGTGCCTCTACACCTCGCAAGTCAACAGCCTTCCGGGCCTGTTTTTCGCATTCCTTTTCCTGCGCATGCTTGGGGCCGGGGCGCTGGGCCTGCTCAGCGGCAATGCGCTGGCGTTCTGGTTTGAGCGGCGTCTCGGCACCGTCGAGGGACTGCGTCACATGGGCATGGCGGGCGCTATCGCCGTCGTGCCCGCGCTGAACCTCTGGCTGATCGATGCGGTCGGTTGGCGATGGGCCTATGCCATCCTCGGGCTATCCGTATGGGCGGTGATGCTGCCGGCGCTGGCGTGGTTCTGGCGCGATCGGCCGGAGCAGGTCGGTCAGTACAAGGACGGCCTGCCACATGGCTCGGCCGACGGGACGGTTGTTGAGTCGGCCGAGGACGAGGCACGCACCTCGCTGACACTGCGAGAAGCAATGGCGAGCCGGGCCTACTGGGTCATCATCGTGTGCATCGGCATGTGGTCGATGCTCGGCACGGCCCTGTTTTTCAACGCGCTGCCGCTTTTCACTGCACGCGGGCTCGGCACCGCCGACGTGGCCTGGCTTTTCACCGTCTTCGCGGTCTCGCTGGCGGTAATGCACGTGATCGGCGGACTGCTGGCCGACCGAATGCCGTTGAACCTGCTTCTGGCGTCTGCCATGGCCGCGTTGGCCGGGGCGATGGCCATGGCGTGGCGGCTGGAGTCGGCGGCGTGGGTCTATCCGTTGGGCATGTTGATCGGGTTGGCCCAAGGGTTGATCGTGTCGACGATCAGCCCGGTCTGGCCACGGTTCTTCGGCCGAGCGTACATGGGGCGCATTCGCGGCACGTCGGCGACGGTGGCGGTGGCTGCCTCGAGCTTCGGGCCCTTCCTCATGGGCGCGGGGTATGACCTGCTGGGCAGCTATGACACGGTCATGCTGCTGTTCACGCTCCTCCCGTTGCCGATGGTCGGCCTGGCCCTGATCGCCACCACGCCCGCCAAGCGCCGACAGCGGCTGCAACGTCTGGTTGCTTGACCTTCACCGTCGCACATCATTGACACCGCTCTTTGCTAACGATTAAATAAGCGCTCTGTACGGCAGGGGCTGCCGGCGATAAGTGCGGCCGGGAAATGAGTGATATGGAAAAGACTTCGAATCAGCCACGCCTCCTGCTCGTTGACGACCACCAGGACACGCTTACCCTCCAGGCGATCCTCCTGCGACGAGAAGGGTTTGACGTGGTTACATCCGGTGACGCCGAGACGGCGTTGGCGCAGGCGGCCGAGGGCAAGGTGGATCTGGTCGTCAGTGACTTGCGCCTGCCTGATCGGGATGGCGTTGAGTTGATGCAGGAGCTTCACAAACGCTATGGTCTCTACGGCGTCGCTTTGACAGGTGCCGCCGATGCCGGCCGGGCGGCAGACCGAGTCGACGCTGGTTTCGTCGAGGTCTTGATCAAGCCGGTAGCACCAGAGCAACTCGTGAAGGTCATCAGACATGCCCTCTCAGAGGTTGATAATGCCTCAAGTCAGTGAGGCGATTTCGTAGAAGTTGCTTTCAAGCCAAGATGCGAAAGTTGTTGCTGATTTGCTGGCGCACGCAACCCCTTCTCCCCTCTTAGCAGTCTTCATTTATATTGGCTGCTCGATGGCTGACATCCCGGCCGGCTGTTCCACTTCCAAGCCCCATCATCAAATAGGAAAATACCCCATAGGGTATTTCTTGGACGTTCCTATACTCGGTCGCCAAGCGTCTCAGGTATCGCTGTGCGCGAGGCTTTTGTCGAGTCAATTTCCGACATAGGTTTGGTCGTCAGTTTTTCAGAGTCTGCTGTTTGTGGGCATTGATCGAGCACATCGGCGTGGGTCGACGTGGATCTGTAATGCCTATTTCAGCGCGCGATGGCCGTGTCAGCCTGAGCACCGCGGTGCAGTTATCACCGACCAGGAGTTGTGATGCCGATCCGAACGATAAACAAGCGCAACGGTCTGAACGGTGCCAGTCGGCTGACGGGCACCCTCCCGAAACCCGCCCCGCGTTTGAAGGCTGGCGGCGCCGCCCGCCGAAAGCAGGCTGAGGGTGAAGGACTCGACAAGCGCGAACTGCTTGAAGCGTTGATCGCGTTGCAGAAGGGAGACTTCACCACGCGTTTGCCGATGGATCTCGCGGGGCTTGATGGCAAAATCGCTGACACGTTCAACGCGGTCGTCGAGACGAATCAGCGGATGACCGGCGAACTGAAACGCCTGAGCGTGACCGTCGGCAAGGAAGGACGCATTTCGCAGCGGGCATCGTTCGGCGAAGTGCAAGGGTCGTGGGCTGACTCGGCCAATTCAGTGAACACGCTGATTACGAACCTCGTCCACCCCACGCGCGAGACCGCCCGCGTGATCGGCGCGGTGGCTCATGGTGACCTGACGCAGACCATGGCTCTGGAGATCGAGGGTCGGCCGCTCGACGGCGAGTTCCTCCGCACCGCCAAGATCGTCAACCGCATGGTCGATCAGCTCAGCTCGTTCACGTCGGAGGTGACGCGCGTGGCTCGCGAGGTGGGCACGGAAGGCAAGCTCGGTGGACAGGCGAACGTGTCGGGTGTCGCGGGCACGTGGAAGGACCTGACCGACAGCGTCAACTCGATGGCGGGCAACCTCACCAGTCAGGTGCGCAACATCGCGGCGGTGACCACGGCGGTGGCCAACGGCGACTTGTCAAAGAAGATCACCGTCGACGTCAAAGGTGAAATGCTCGAGCTGAAGGACACCGTCAACACGATGGTCGACCAGCTCAACTCGTTCGCGTCGGAAGTGACGCGCGTGGCACGCGAGGTGGGCACGGAAGGCAAGCTCGGCGGACAGGCGAGCGTGCCGGGCATCGCGGGCACGTGGAAGGACCTGACCGACAACGTCAACTCGATGGCGGGCAACCTCACCAGCCAGGTGCGCAACATCGCGGCGGTGACCACGGCGGTGGCCAACGGCGACCTTTCGAAGAAGATCACCGTGGACGTGAAAGGCGAGATCGCTGAGCTGAAGAACACGATCAACACGATGGTGGATCAGTTGCGGTCATTCGCGTCGGAAGTGACGCGCGTGGCACGCGAGGTGGGTACGGAAGGCAAGCTCGGCGGACAGGCTCGCGTGCCGGGCGTGGCGGGCACGTGGAAGGACCTGACCGACAACGTCAACTCGATGGCGGGCAACCTCACCAGCCAGGTGCGCAACATCGCGGCGGTGACCACCGCAGTGGCCAACGGCGACCTGTCGAAGAAGATTACCGTGGACGTGAAAGGCGAGATCCTCGAGCTGAAAGACACCATCAACACGATGGTCGACCAGCTCAGCTCTTTCGCATCGGAAGTGACGCGCGTGGCTCGCGAGGTGGGTACGGAAGGCCAACTCGGCGGGCAGGCCGGCGTGCCGGGCGTGGCGGGCACGTGGAAGGACCTGACCGACAGCGTCAACTCGATGGCGGGCAACCTCACCATTCAGTTGCGTGACGTGTCCAAGGTCGCCACCGCCATCGCGACGGGCGACCTGACACAGAAGATCACCGTGGACGCCAGCGGCGAAATTCTTCAGATCAAAAACGTCACGAACACGATGGTCGACCAGCTAAGCTCGTTCGCGTCGGAAGTGACGCGCGTGGCTCGCGAGGTGGGCACGGAAGGCAAGCTCGGCGGGCAGGCAACCGTGCCGGGCGTGGCGGGCACGTGGAAGGACCTGACCGACAACGTCAACTCGATGGCGGGCAACCTCACCAGCCAGGTGCGAAACATCGCAGCGGTGACCACGGCGGTGGCCAACGGCGACCTTTCGAAGAAGATTACCGTGGACGTGAAAGGCGAGATCCTCGAGCTGAAAGACACCATCAACACGATGGTCGACCAGCTCAACTCGTTCGCTTCGGAAGTGACGCGCGTGGCTCGCGAGGTGGGTACGGAAGGCAAGCTCGGCGGACAGGCGAACGTGCCTGGCGTGGCGGGTACGTGGAAGGACCTGACCGACAACGTCAACTCGATGGCGGGCAACCTGACTAACCAGGTGCGCGATATTGCGAAGGTCGTGACGGAAGTGGCGCACGGCAACCTCAGGCGGAAGGTGACGCTCGACGCGAAGGGCGAAATCGCCGAACTGGCGGACACGATCAACAGCATGATCGAAACGCTCGCGACGTTCGCTGATCAGGTTACGACGGTGGCCCGGCTCGTGGGTGTGGAGGGCAAGCTTGGTGGTCAGGCGAACGTGCCTGGCGCTGCGGGCACGTGGAAGGATTTGACCGACAACGTGAACCAGTTGGCGGACAACCTCACGACGCAGGTGCGGGCGATCGCCGAGGTCGCCACTGCGGTGACCAAGGGTGACCTGACGCAGTCGATCAAGGTCGAAGCGCAGGGCGAGGTCGCCGCGCTGAAAGACAACATCAACAAGATGATCCGCAACCTGCGCGAGACCACGCTCAAGAACTCCGAGCAGGACTGGCTGAAGACGAACCTGGCAAAGTTTTCGCGCATGCTTCAGGGGCAGAAAGATCTGCTGAAGGTGGGCAAACTGATTCTGTCCGAGCTGGCGCCGGTGGTGTCGGCTCACCAGGCGGTTTTCTATACGCTGGATCACAGCGGTCCAAATCCGAAGTTGACGCTGTTGGCCAGCTATGCCGCGAGCGCCCGCGAGCGGTTGCAGAATGAATTCGCCCTTGGGGAAGGGCTCATCGGCCAGTGCGCTGTGGAGAAAGAAAAGATTCTGCTGACTGACATTCCGCACAACTACGTGCAGATCAGCTCCGGGCTTGGCCACGCGCAGCCGACGAATATTCTGGTCATGCCCGTCATCTTTGAAGGCCAGGTCAAGGCCGTGCTAGAACTGGCGTCGTTCGATCGCTTCAGTCCGACGCACGAAGCGTTCCTCGACCAGCTGACGGAGAGCATCGCCATTGTGTTGAACACCATCGAAGCCGACATGCGGACCGAAAACCTGCTTAAGCAGTCGCAGTCGCTCGCCCATGAATTGCAGAGTCGGCAGGAGGAACTGCAGACCACCAACAGTGAACTGGAGGAAAAGGCGGAACTGCTCGCGACGCAGAAGACGGAGGTTGAACGCAAGAACCTCGAGGTCGAGCAGGCCCGGCAGGCGCTGGAGGAAAAGGCCAAGCAGCTTGCGTTGACGTCGAAGTACAAGTCTGAGTTCCTCGCAAACATGTCGCACGAGTTGCGCACGCCGTTGAACAGCCTGCTGATTCTTTCCGACCAGTTGTCGAAGAACCCGCAGAACAATCTTTCCGAGCGCCAGGTGGAGTTCGCTCGGACGATTCACGCCTCGGGCAACGATCTGCTGATGTTGATCAACGACATTCTCGACTTGTGCAAGATCGAGTCGGGCACGGTGTACGTCGATGTTCGCGACCTCCCGCTGGAGGACATGCGCAGCTACGTGGAGCGGACCTTCTGCCACGTGGCCGAGTCGAAACACCTGGACTTCGTCGTCGATCTCGATCCAGATCTCCCCGTATCGATCCAGACCGACAGCAAACGCCTCCAGCAGGTTCTTCGCAACCTGCTGTCCAATGCGTTCAAGTTCACGGAGAAGGGGGCGGTGTCGTTGACCGTCCGTCGTCAGACGCATGGCTGGAGCCCGGACCACGAAGTGCTCAACAAGGCGGAGCAGGTGCTTTCGTTCTCGGTACAGGACACGGGAATCGGCATTTTGCCAGAGAAGCAGCAGATCATTTTCGAGGCCTTCCAGCAAGCCGACGGCAGCACGAGCCGAAAGTACGGCGGGACGGGCCTCGGGCTGGCGATCAGCCGGGAGATCGCGGGTCTGCTTGGCGGCGAGATCCATCTGACCAGCGAGCCCGGCGGCGGCAGCATCTTCACGCTGTACCTGCCGGTCGTCGCGCCATCGAGCAATACCACGGCTCATCAGGCGGATGCGGCCGTGGCCCTCGAAGCGACGACGACCTTGCCTGTGAAATCTGACACTGCGTCGGCTGCGTCGGGGCTGACCAGACCAAATATCTATATTGAGGACGACCGGGACGCGATAGCGCCGGGAGATCGTGTTCTGCTGATCGTCGAGAACGACCTCGGGTTCGCGGAGATCCTCGTGGAGGCAGCCCGGCATCGCGGCTTCAAGACCGTCGTTGTCAGTTCAGGCGCGGCAGTGCTGGAGATGACCCGACGGATCAAGCCCACGGCCATTACGCTCGACCTCAATCTGCCGGACATGGACGGGTGGCGGGTGTTGGCCCATCTCAAGGATGACAGCGAGGTTCGGCATATTCCGGTGCAGATTTTGAGCACGGAGGAAGACGCGTCACGCGCGCTGCGGGCTGGCGCTTTCGAGGTCCTGACGAAGCCGCTCAAGGGCCAACAGCCATTGGACGAGGTGATTCAGCGGCTGCGGCAAATGGCAGAGCCACGGCTGAAGCACGTGCTGGTGGTTGGCTATGAGCAGTCGCAGCGTGAGCAGGTCGTCGACCTGCTTGTCAGCGAGGGCGTGCGGGTGCAGGCGGTGGCGACGTGGGAAGAGGCGCTGATGGTGCGATACGAAACGCCGGCGGACCTTGTCGTCGCTGACACCCAACTGCCGGATCAGACCGTATTCAAACTCATCCGCTACTTCCAGGATGACGAGACGTTGCGTTTGACGCCGATTATCATCTACACACCGGGCGAATTGGCCAAGACTGACGAGGCTCGACTCGCCCAGATCGGGCAGAGCATGATCCTTAAAGACGTCCGCTCGCTCGAGCGTCTGCTCGACGACGCGGCGATGTTCCTGCACCTGCCTCTTACGACACTGAGCGAGCAGCAGCGCAACATGATCGCAAAGCTGCACAGCCCCGAGACGATCTTGGCGGGCAAGCGGGTGCTGGTGGTTGACGACGATGTGCGCAACATTTTTGCGATGAGCAGCATTCTCGAACCCTACGGCATGCATGTCGATGCCGCGGAAAACGGGCGGGCGGCCATCGAATATCTTCAGACGACGTCCGAGGTGGACGCCGTGCTGATGGACATCATGATGCCGGAGATGGACGGCTATGACACGATGGCCGCCATTCGTCAGCAGTCGAAATTCCGCTCACTTCCGATTATCGCGCTGACGGCCAAAGCGATGAAAGGCGACCGCGAACGGTGCATTCAGGCTGGCGCTTCGGACTATATCGCCAAGCCGGTGGACACCGCTCAACTGCTGGCCATGTTGCGCACCTGGCTGCACCGCTGACGCGCCGCCTCCCTGTTCGAGCCACTTGTGAGGCGAATGCCTCGCGGCAATTGATGGGCTATGACGATGAATCCGGACGGTACGATCAATATTCTGCTGGTGGACGATCGCCCGGGCGCGTTGATCGCGCTCGAGAGTGCGCTGGCGGATTTGAATCAGACACTGGTCAAGGCGACCTCCGGCCGAGAGGCGCTGAAGCATGTGCTTAAAACCAATTTCGCGGTCATCCTGCTCGATGTGCATATGCCCGGCATCGACGGGTTCGAGACGGCCAGGCTGATTCGACAGCGCAAAAGCTCCCGCGACACGCCGATCATTTTCATCACCGGGCACACTGATGAACTGCATATCGCCAAGGGTTACTCGCTTGGCGCGGTGGACTACATTCTCGCACCCGTGCGGCCTGACGTTTTGCGGGCCAAGGTCGGCGTGTTCGTCGACCTTTTCCAGAAGACGGCGCAGGTCACGCAGCAGGCCAATCGGCTCCGCCGACGCGCGGGACAGTTGCAGGAACTTGCCGCAGCCTCCATTGCCATCAACGCCGCCCAGTCCGCGGATCGAATGCTTCAGACCATCACCGACGCCGCCCGCGACGTGGTTGGTGCCAATCAATCCATCACGCTGTTTCTCGGCGAGCAGGAACTCGGTCGAAACTCGCCGTTGGCGGTTTCGTCGTTTTCAGAGAAATATGCTGACTGGCAAGGCAGGCGGCTGGACCTGGCTCCGGTTGCGCAGACGCTCGTCGCTCGCAGCGGCGCGGCAACACGGATGACCGAAGCGCAGTTGCATCAGCACCCGGACTGGGAGATTGTCTCGAAGCTGGACATGCCCCCGATGTGCGGCGGCATGCTCGCTGCGCCGTTCACGGGTCACGACGGCCGAAACCTCGGCGTCATCTATCTCGCAGACGCGTACGAGGGGCAGTTCACCAGCGAAGATGAAGCCATCCTCATCCAATTGGCGCAAATCGCTTCCACTGCCATCGAAAACATCCTTTACGCCGAGGCCCGCGAAGCGAACCGGTTGAAGGACGAGTTCCTGGCAACGCTGTCGCACGAGTTACGCACGCCGTTAAACGCGATGCTGGGCTGGACGCGTCTGTTGCGTGAGCCGCCGACTGAGCCGGAGATGCTCGACCATGGTTTGCAGGTCATCGAGCGAAACGTCAACGCGCAGGCACGCCTTATCGAAGACCTGCTTGACATCTCGCGCATCACCAGTGGCAAACTGCGGCTGGAGATGCAGCCGATGTCGCTCAAGAGCGTGGTGGAAGCGGCCATCGACGCGGTCAAGCCCGCAGCCGACGCCCGTCAAATCAAAGTGCACGACGCCTTGCCGGATGACGCGATGCAGATGACCGGCGATGCGAACCGACTGCAGCAGGTGATGTGGAACCTGCTGAGCAACGCGATCAAGTTCACACCGGAGGCCGGTTCTGTTTACGTGGAGATGGAAGTAAAAGAGGGGGTTGGGCATATCCGGATTCGCGATACGGGCGAAGGTATTTCGCCAGAGTTGCTTCCGCATGTCTTCGAGCGGTTCCGACAGGCCGACAGCACCAGTACACGATCGCATGGCGGGCTGGGCGTGGGGCTGGCGATCGTTCGTCATATCGTGCAGATGCACGATGGGTCGGTGGAAGCGGAAAGCGCCGGGCCCAACCAAGGCGCCACGTTTACCGTGCAGTTGCCGTTGTGTTATGCCGACGCCGAGGTCGCTGAAGATGATGCGGAGGACAAGATTGTTGACCAGACGCTGGAGGGCGTGCGCGTTCTCATTGTGGACGACGATTGTGACGCGCGAGAACTGCTTGGCCAAGTCATCCGTCGTTATCACGGCACGGCGAAGCTCGTCAACTCCGCCCACGAAGCGCTGGACCTGTTCGAGCAGTGGATGCCGGACATTCTGCTAAGTGATATCGCCATGCCCGACTGCGATGGCTACACGCTGATCCGTCGGATTCGAGCATCAGACGCGCCGCAACTGCGCATGCTTCCCGCGATTGCACTGACAGCGCACGCGGGCGAGCGTGATCGAACCCGCAGCCTTTCGGCGGGTTTTCAGGTGCATATGGCCAAACCCGTTGAGCCGGTCGAACTGGTGGCGGGCATCGTCCGCCTACTTCGCCTGGACCGATCGGCGACCATGAACTCTGTTTCTGTTCCACTGGAGTAAATCACGAATGCCTGACCAATCACTCAACCACGACGTCCAGAAAGAACGAAAGCCGCTTGCCGGTCCCGCTGCCGTGCCGGTGGACCTTGCGCCGAATCCGTCGGCCACGGATCCGTCCCGCAACTTCCGTCACGAGTTCCGTAACACCCTCCACGCCATTCTGGTCCAGGTACGCTGTGCCCAGTTGTCGCTCAACAATTCGGATACCTCAGCCACTCGAGAACATCTTGCGCAAATCGAAGCTGCCGTGACCCAGTCGCGTCAACTGCTGGATGAGGTCGGATCCTTCGGCAACGAGCGATGAGCCGTTGCGCGTGGGGTCGTGGCAGGTGGTGGGCAATGCCTGGCGCATCGCACCCGCCGGCGAGGCCGACCGGTGCGATGAACGCGTATGCGACGAACATGTCAATTGCGGGTGGCGGGCCGATGGATCGTGGCGATCAGATCCTCTGTCGGATCATCCTTGTTCATGTAGGCCTCGGCACCGGCCGCTCGCATCGCATTAGTGATCTCGTCCTGATCGTGCGTTGACAGACCCACAACACGCATCGACGATTGCTTGCCGAGGATCTGCCGAGTCGCCTCAATGCCATTGATGCCCGGCATGATGATGTCCATCAAAACGAGGTCCGGCTGAAATACGTCGGCGAGTTGGACCGCGGCGTGACCGTCACGAGCTTGCCCCACGACCTGAATGCCTGGCTGATTTCTGAGCAGAGCGGCCAGGCCTTCACGGAAAATGTCGTTGTCATCTGCGAGCAGCACGCGAACCATTTGTTTGCTCGTGATTTTTTCCGGGGTGTCGTTACGTGATGATTCAACATCCGAGCTGGAACGCAAGGCCGATGACGCGTCGGCAGAATGTTGCGTGCCTTCGCGAGATGCATTGGTCAACATGTCGCGAAAACGGATAAGGCCGAGACGAATGCGCGTTTTGACCGTGCCCAGCGGCAGATCGAGTCGCTCGGCGATCTCGCGGTGACTCAGCCCCTCAAAAAAAGCATAATGCACCGCTTCCCGTTGAGCGGGCACGAGCGTCGCGAGCGCCCGATGCGCCATTTTCCGTCGTTCGGCCAGCGATAAGGCCTCGGCAGGATCATTCTGAAGATCACCGCTTTGCTCAAGGTATTCCGACCCGTTGTGCGAGATAAGCCGACGGCGCGAGGCCCGGCTACGCAGGTGGTCAATCGCGCGACTGCGGGCCAGCATCAACAGATAGGTCGACACCTTCCCACGTTCGAGATCAAAGCGTTCCGAACGATTCCATAGTTCCATGAACACATCGACCAGCGTTTCCTCTGCGTCGCTCGGATTTTTCAGAATCCGGAGGCACATGCCATATACCGCATCGCGGTAGCGATTGAACAGTTGTTCCAACGCCGCTTCGTCCCGATCAACGACGCCTTGCATCAAGCCGACGTCGATAACTTCGTCCGACATTTGTTCATTGTCACTGCTATTGCGTTCCGTCGTATTCATCGTCCTGTCCTCCATGCGGTTGTCGAAAGTGCCCAGTCGCTACAGCGATGGTCGGTCCTCTCAACCAACAGTCACCAGCTTAGAGAGGCCGGCTAGCCTGTCCAACGGATATCATCTTGGCTGGTCATGGGGAATATACTGATCTGCATGTGGGTCAACCGTCGGCGTTTGCGTTGACAATCGCTCTGCGAGGGCGCGGCGCAACGTGGCCCGGCGGCGAAGATCGAGTGCCGCAGGGTGGCTGAGCGGTTAATTTGGCACGCGATAAGGCCGACTCAGTCGTACTCCAGCACCCACTGCACGGCGTGGCGGATCAATTGGTTGCTGTGTTCCAGATCCAGCTTTGTCATGATGTGTTCGCGGTGCGATTCGATGGTCTTGGGGCTGAGGTGCAGTTGTTCTGCGATCTGTTTGGTGGTCTGCCCCTTGCCGATCAACGCGAACACTTCGCGTTCCCGGTCGGAGAGAATGCCGGTGGGCGAATCGCCGATTTTGCCACCATGCCGTCGCGTGCGTTGCAGCATGCGGTCGGTCATGGGGCCGGAAAGGTAGATGCGGCCGCTGAGGATCTGGCGGATCGCTTCGATCAACTGATCCGTCCCCTCGTCCTTGTTGACGTAGCCCATCGCTCCGGCCTGCAAGGCTCGGTCGGCATAGATCAGGTCGTCATGCATGGACGAAACGAGCATTTTTGTACTGACGTTTTCAGCGACGGCCTGTTTGATCACCTCCAGGCCGTTGCCGCCTTCGCCAAGGTTGATGTCGACCACGGCGATAGCCGGGCGTAAATTGCGAATCGCGTCAAGGGCATCGGCAAGGTTGGACACTTTGCCACAAACGGTCAGGCCGGGCGTGGCGTCAATCAGGTGGCTGAGGCCGTGACGCACAACCGGATGGTCGTCGACGATCAGCACACGAGAGGCTTCTGGCGCCCTTCGCGAGGCAATGGCTTTCGCTTTATTGCTGTTGTTGGTCGTCACGGTATGGATACGCTTTCAGTACATCACTAGGGGCTGTTGAACGTACACGATCCCGGATTCGCATTGTACCGTCGCATTTCCAGTCTGCCCCATCATAAATTGGGCGAGCATCGGCTTAGGTCATGCTGTGAAGCGGAATCAACCCCCTGCTGTGATGCATCCCATCCAGCGAAGTACCGATTGGGGCGTTTCACGGTCCACAGGTCAAGCAGATCCGAGAGAACGTCGCTGGGCGTCAAGGTGAATCGTGGTGCACCCGCCGGGGTTCAGGGGCAATGACTGGTCGGCCCAGACAAACTCGCCAGGCGTTTGCGCTGGCAGTGTGATTTCGCCTTGGCATTGGTTGGTTTGACGGTCAATGTGCAGCGAGACATGCACTTCGCCGGCGGGGTGGGGCACTCGGCTTTCGATCCGTTCAATCCCGGCCAGCGAAACCGGCGCGACCTGAACCCGCGCGAAACCCGGGGCGGCGGGTCGCACGCCGGCCAGCGACGCGTGAAAGTGGAACAGCGGATGTGACCCCCACGCGTGGCAGTCGGAGCGACTGGGTTCGGGCATCTCGACCGGGGTGCGCATGCCCTGCCCCACGAGTTGTTTCCAAAATGCAAACCGTTCGACCAGCTTGTCGCCCCGGCCGAACCGGTAGAGCGTTTCAAACAGGTAGAACGAGAAGTAGACGGTGGTGCGAGCCAGGCCTTCGCCGTCAAGCAGGCGAGCGAGCGCGGCCTCGGCCTTGTCGCCGGTGAGTGTGTCGGTGAGCAATGCAAGGCATTGGGCGTGCTCGCTGAAATGCTCGTGCGTTACATCGTCCGCGAGGCAGCCGGCGGGTTCATGCCAGAACGTCTGCACCACGCGCTGGCCCAGCCGATCGGCCATGTCCTGCCAGCGTTGGGCGAGCGCCGGTTCACCCATCGCCCGCTCCAGTGCGGCGGCGTCGCGCAGGGCATGAATGAACAGCAGGTTGTTGATCGCCGAGACCCCGGCCTGCCCGTCGGCCGGGCAGCCGTTGTTCCAGTCGGGCACCCAGTCGATGAACGACCAGCCGGGCATGCGGCCGAGCAGGCCCGCGTCGTTGAGCATCGGCAGAAACTGTTCCAGCAAACAGCGCATGCCGACCATGCGCTGCTTGACCCACGCCGGGTCGTTTCGCCACCAGGCGTAATCCTTGACCATGGAGACCCAGATCATGGAAAACGTGGCGCTGAGTTGAAACGGCGTGCTGGGATAGCGTTCTGCGATCAGACCGGTCTTCCATCGCGAGTGGTCGAACAGCTCGATGCTGCGGCGCGTCAGCCGATCGTCGTCGCAGCAGACGTGTGCGACAAGCATCTGCAAACGTGTGTCGCCGACGTACATCATCTGCTCGTAATAGGGGCAGTCCATGTACGTTTCGTGCATGCACATCTGCAGTCCGCGCACCGCCAGGGCCGACACGTCGGCCAGCCCGGCATCATCGCTATGCCACGTCGCCTTCGGCTCCCATGGGTAGCGGGTTTCAAGGATGCACACGTCGTCGATGCGCAGCGGCTGGTCGCCGGTGCGAACGGTCAGGCGAACGTATCGGCCGGCACGCCACCAGTACGAGCGATAGTCGCGATGCTCGCCGCCATCGTTGCGGAACGCGTCGCCGAAGCCGAAGAACGCCTTGCCTTCGATCTCGTCGCGGTGGTGCTTGTGGGGTGAGCGCTTCCCCTGTTCGTCGACACTGTAAAGCGATTCGGCCCACTCGAAGGCGAGTTCGCTGCCCTCGCCGCCGCTGAGTGTGACGCTGGCGAACCCGCAGTAATACTGCGCCATATCCCAGATGACCTGCACGACGCTGTGTGCGGGTACATCGACGGGTTGGCCTTGCTCGATGAGTTGCTGCCAGGGGTGCGTTTGTTCGTCAGCGAGATGCTCGGGATGAACGACGTCGCATTCGCCAGCCCAGGCGGCGCGGACCTGGCCGGGACGGATCGGCCTGCGGAGCATGTCCGGCAGCGGGCTGGGGTGCAGATGCCACTGCTCGGCGACGATGCCGCTGCCATTGGTTTCGATCGGG